>JAHFDU010000327.1 GCA_023248835.1 Myxococcales bacterium
GAAACCCATCCAAGCGATACGGTGGTTGAGCTGCCAGGGCCTCGAGGCGAACCGTCGAAACTTGGCGGCGGCAACTTTGGCATCATCGCGGGTCCGTGTGCAGTCGAGAGTCGGGAGCAAACCCTTACAGCGGCACGGGCAGTGGCGAAAGCGGGCGCGCGCTTCCTGCGCGGCGGCGCCTACAAACCGCGAACCTCGCCTTACTCTTTTCAAGGCACCAAACTCACCGGTTTGAAAATTCTCGCTGAAGCGCGCGCCGAAACCGGCTTACCGGTGGTGACTGAAGTGATCGATCCAGCCCACGTCGAGGAGGTCGCCGCGTACGCCGACATTTTGCAAGTGGGCACGCGCAACGCGCAGAATTTCGCACTGCTTGAAGCGGCGAGCGCAATTCGCAAACCGGTGTTGCTCAAGCGTGGCATGTCGTCGACGATTCAGGAATTTCTGATGGCGGCCGAGTACGTCGTCAAAGGCGGCAACTATCAGGTGATCCTGTGTGAGCGCGGCATTCGCACTTTCGAGACCATGACCCGCAACACGCTCGATTTGGGGTCGATTCCGCTCATCAAAAGGCTCACCCACCTACCAATTATTGTCGATCCTTCCCATGGCACCGGCGATTCTCTCTCGGTGCCGGCGCTCACGCGCGCGGCGCTAGCGGTCGGCGCAGACGGGGTCATGATCGATGTGCATCCCTGCCCAGCGGAAGCGCAATGCGATGGACCGCAATCGCTCGAGCCTGCCCAATTCGCCGCGCTGATGACCGAACTGCGCGCGATTGCTCAAGTGATGAAGGTTGCGCTATAGGATGCTGGCGCGATGAGGTATGCGGTGGCGTTCGGCGGCGCAGTGATTTGCCTGGCCTTGCTGGCCATGTTTGTGCGCGCCCTGCCACAAGTCGAGCGCCGCGCCTATGAGGGGGAACGCCGGCCACACGAAGCAGCATGCGAAATTCTGCGCGCCACATCTGACTCTCCTGCGCTTGGCGAGCTGCCGCTCGAGGCGCCAAATTTTTCGCTCAAAGATTTCTCTGGGCACGAGGTGTCGCTGTCGTCGCTGCGCGGCGAGGTCGTGCTGGTGAATTTTTGGGCGACCTGGTGCAAAACCTGCGCGGTCGAAATGCCATCGATGGAGCGCCTGGTCGGCGCGTTGCATGGCCGTCCATTTCGATTGCTGGCGGTCAGCGTCGACGAAGACTGGCCAGTGGTGCGCAACTTTTTCCCGCACGGCACCGTGCTGCCGATTCTGCTCGATGCCAAGAAGGAAGTTGCGCAAACATACGGCGTCAGCAAGTTTCCCGAATCGTTCCTCATCGATCGCCACGGCAAGCTCCGCTACTACGTCGTCAGCGATCGCAAATGGGATCTGCCAGAAGTGAAGCGCTGCATCGAAGCGTTGATGGTCGACTGATCGATTTACGCGGTTGTCACTTCTACGCGGCTGCGGCCGGCGCCGAGCGGGACCACCCGCACTTCGACGCCGAGGCGCTCCGCCAGACCTGGCATGTGGGAAATTACGCCAATCTGACGACCACTCGACTGTAGCGCATCAAGTGCCGCGAGCACGGTGTCGAGGGTTACGGCATCTAGAGTGGCGAATCCTTCGTCGATGAACAGCGACTCCACTTTGGTGGTGGTCGACAGCGCCGAAAGCGAAAGCGCCAGTGCGAGGGAGACCAAAAAAGTTTCGCCGCCCGACAGACTCGACACTCCGCGCACTTCATCGCCTAGATCGCCATCGATCACTTGCAAATCTAGATCGCTCGACAGAGCTCGCATCAACCGATAGCGCGGCGCAAAACGCGCAAGCTCGCGGTTCGACTGCTCGATGAGAAACTCGAGCGTCAGGCTCTGCGCGAAAACTCTGAACTTTTTTCCATCGGCCGATCCGATGAGATCACTAAGCGTCTGCCAGCGCCGAGCCTCCGCCTGGCGACGCGCGAGCTCCGGAACAAGTTCGGCACGCCGCCGCCTTCGCCCTTCGTCGCGCTCGATCACCAGACGCAGTTCGAGTACCTCTTTTTCGAGCACCTGCAGCTGCTGACGACAGGCCCGCAGCGCGTTCTCGATCTCATCTTCACCAACGCTAGTTGGCGGCGCCTGCGATCGCTCGAGCTCGAGACGCCTTTTCCGCTCGTCGACAATGGCGCGCCATCTCTGCTGCTCGCTGACAAGTTTTTGTTCGGCAGCTTCGAGCGCTCGGGCGCGTTGTGGATTGCCGCGCCGCAGACACTCCACGATCTCCGTTTCTGTCTCCTCCATCTTCGCTGTCGCGGCGACAAATTCCGCCTCGGCGCGCTGACGACCGAGCGCTCGTTCGGCCACAAGTTTACTGGCCTCATTCATCGAGGTTTCGCAGACTGCAAGCGCAAGCCGCTCATCCGCCTCGAGCCGAGCCGCGTCTCGATGCCGCTCCGCGAGGCGTTTGACCGCCAGCTGTAGCTCCTCCTCTACTTTTTTTGCGCCGCGCCCGCCAAGCAGATTTTGGCGCTGCAGCTCAAGTTCTGTAAGTCGAGCACTGCGCTCTGTAAGCGCGCACTTTGCGACAGACTCGGATCGCAATCGATCGTCGAGAAGTTGCTGCAGCGCTCGCTTGTCCGACAAAGCGATCCCGAACGCTTCACGATTGCTGTCGCGTTCGGCTTCAAGACGGCGCCGCTCTTCGAAGCGGGCTCCCGCGTCGCGGATCTGCTCGTCGTGAATTGGCATTGCTTTGGGATGCTCGGTGGCCCCGCACAGCGGACAGGGCTCTTCCGGTTGCAGGCGCGCGCGCGCCACTGCCAAGACCAACTCGGCCTCACTCGGGAGCAGCGCCAGGGCTGCATTCGCCGCATGTTCGCTGCGCTCGGCGTCAGCCACTGCGCCAACGCTGCGGCCGAGCGATCGGTGTAGATCGGCGACGCCACGCTCTGCAGTCGCACACTCTGAGGCGGATCGCTCTTTCTCGGCTTGACCGAGCGCGATCTCCTGATCGAGCAAGCGACAGCGTTCAAACTCTGGCAGAGCAACCCGCAGCTTCTCCTGTGCGCTCACCAATGCAGGAAGCGCTTGTTCTGTCTGCGCAACCAAGTTCTGCCACCGTTGGCGCTGCTCTCCGTGCTCAACCACCGCCTGCTCACGCCGCGCCAAGCTCTGCGTCTCTTCGCTGCGAGTGCGCTCAAGCGCTTGCAGAAATGGACGGAGTACTTCAAAGCGTTTGATTTGCGCAAGTTCCGCCCGCTCGGCGGCACTTGAAGCAATCTCTCGCTCGGTGTTTTCAACCTTTTCAAGCGCCGCTTCAACCTCGCGCTGCAGCGCGGCGAGCGTCAGCTGGTATTCGGCCGTTTTGGCAAGCCGCAGCTCTTCCAAACGCAGAGAAAGCAGCGCCTGGTTGCGCTGTTCGAGCTCGCGCTCGAGTGACTGACGGGTTTCCTCGCCGAGTGGCACTTCGCTCTGCACACGTTCGAGCAGGTCGGCAACCATAGAATGAGCACGCTTGGCGCGTTCAAACGAGGCTATCGAGAGCCGCCCGTACAGCTCGGTGCCAGTCATCCGCTCAAGCAATTCGGCGCGATCTTTCACGCTCGAACGCAGCAACGCAGCAAACTCGCCTTGGGCGAGCAGCGCCGAGCGGCAAAACTGCTCAAAGCTGAGCCCAAGTTTCTCAACGATGAGTGCGAGCGTCTCGGACTTGGTGGTTCCGAGCACTCGACCGGTCGCCTCGTCCACCAACTCCACGGCTGAGGCTTGTACTCGCGCCAGCGCCCGATCGCGCGCGCGCCTCACCGACCAGCGCGAGCGAAAATGCTGACCGCCTTGACCCACAAACTCCACTTCCGCATAGCCATGCGCGGCGCCGCGGCGCAGCAGTGTACGAACATCGTTCGAACGCAATCGCCCCTCGTCTTCAGGCGCCCCGAGAAGTACGCCAGAATCGTGGTGCAATCGCGGCGTGCGATCAAAGAGTGCCAAGCAGAGCGCATCCAAGATGGTGCTCTTGCCCGCACCGGTCGGCCCACCGATGGCGTAAAGCCCGGTCTGTCCAAGCGGCTGCGCGCGCAAGTCAATTGCAAATTCGCCCTCGAGGCTGGCCAAATTCTTGCCGCGAATCGCCAGTATTTTCATTGCAGCTCCGCCACCATCGGCATCGGGTAAGCCGCGGGCGCTACATCGTCGAGAGAGGCGCACAAATCGGCAAACGTTGCGATCAGATCGGGCGGCGGCTCGCTGCCAAATTCGCGCTGATAGCGGGCACGAAATACTTCCAACGGTCGAAGGTCTTGCAACTCTGCTCCGCGGTGGCTCTCGGCCAAACTTGCATTGGCCCCGGCGTTGCGAATGGACAATTTGGCCAGGATCGCGCGCTGGTCGAGGGCGGCTTCCACCGTGCGACGCAAATCACCGAGCGGTTTGTCCACCAACACATTGACCTCCGCCAGTGGCGCACTCCCCTCCTCGTACAGGGGAAGACGGGCGATGAGATCGAGCACCTCCTCGAGCGGAAGAGGCGCCGCCGGAATGCGCAACAACTGCCGCGTGCGCGGCACTCGCTCCTGCCGCACCTGCGCGCGCCCGGCCTCCAAGTCAACGATGCAGACGTGATGGGGGTAGTCGACCTCGCCAAAGGACAGCGGCAGCGGCGATCCAGAATAGCGCACCTGCTCGCGCTCACCGACCGATTGCCCCAAATGAAGATGG
>JAHFDU010000328.1:0-3787 GCA_023248835.1 Myxococcales bacterium
CCCAAAAACACCCGCAGCAGCGACTGCGAACGCCGAATGCTCGAGTTAGACAGCGCGCGCGACCCTGTCGCGATCGGCATGCCTTCGTCGAGAGCGCGCGACAGCACGTCGAGCTCTTCCATCGGCGTCGCCAGATCGGCATCCATCAAGAGCACACGAGCGCCCACCGACGCCGCCACACCGGCGCGCAACGCAGCACCCTTGCCGCGATTGACCGGCAGCTGCACCAGCCGCACCCGACCTGAACGTTGCGCCGCGACAAAGCGCTGCACGATAAGCGGGGTTGCATCGGTCGACCCATCGTCGGCCACAATCACTTCGAAAGTGGTGCCGCGAGCGGACAAAACCTCGGTGACGCGCTCAAGCGCGCGTTCAATCCGCTCGGCTTCGTTGTAGGCCGGAATCACAACCGACAGATCGACCGCGTGATGAGGTTGTTTTTCGACGGTGTTCACTGCAATGCCGCTCAAAGTAGCCCGACGCTATCACATGCGTTCCAGCACGCCAATACCTAACAGGCCGAGGCCGTCCGACAGCACCTGCGCTACTCGATCGATCAAGGTCAAGCGACTCGAACGAATTTCGGGCTCGGCTTTAAGCACCGGATGCTCGGCGTAAAAGGTCGACATCGCCGAGGCCAAATCAAACAGATAATCGCAAAGAATATGGGGACAAGCGGTGCGCGCCACCTGTTCGACAGCGTCGGGATACCACAAGAGGCGGGTCAGCAAGTCGCGCTCCACTGGCGAAAGCACCTCTCTCGCGATCGGCCCAGGGGCGTAGTCCTCAGCTGACGCCTTGCGCAAAATCGAGCGCATGCGGGCATAAGCGTATTGCAGATAGGGCGCAGTGTTGCCGGTCAGCGACAGCGCTTTGTCCCAGGTAAATGTGATCATGGTGCGGCGATCTTTGGAAAGGTCGTTGTACCGGACCGCGCCCAATCCCACCACGCGCGCCACTTCGCGCCTCTCCGTCTCGCTGAGCGCCGGGTTGTGCTCGGTGGCGACCTTCTCGGCGCGCCGCTCGGCCTCATCCAAGAAATCGTCGAGGTAGATAAGGCCCTCGCCATCCCGGGTTCGAATGACTCCTTCGGGCAGCCGCATCAAACCGAACCAAACGTGTTCAAGCGACGCGGTCACGCCGAGTCGGCGCGCGGTGGCAAACAGCTGTTTGAAATGCAACTGTTGCCGCTCATCGACCACAATCAAGATTCGCCCGGCACTCCAGTGCTCGACGCGATACAGCACGGCGGCAACGTCGCTGGTGCCATAGTTGAAACCGCCGTCGCCTTTGCGCACCAAAAACGGCGGCAACTCCTCGCCGTCACGTTCCTTCGAAAAAAACACCGCGATCGCGCCTTCGCTCTCGACCGCGATGCCCTTTTCCTGCAGCAGCGCAACGGTTGCGGCGAGCCGATCATTGTAAAAACTCTCCCCCAACGTGACATCAAACGAGACATCGAGCCGAGCGTAGATGCGCGCGAATTCCGCCATCGACACTTCGATGAATGTTTTCCACAGCGCAACATTCTTGGCGTCGCCCGCTTGCAACTTGACCAGTTCGCGCCGCGCCTCCTGCAAAATCGGCGGAGCGCTCTTGGTGGCTTCGTCTTCAGCGATCTCTTCGCCGGCCTCGCGCTTCTCCTCTTGGGTGTATTTGATGTAGATGCGCAACAGCTCTTCGACTGGCGCTTTGGCAAACGCGTCGGTGTCGAGCCAGCGTTTGTAGGCGACGATCAATTTGCCAAACTGGGTTCCCCAGTCACCGAGATGATTGTCGGCGATCACCTGGTACGACAGCGCGCGCAACACCCGCTTGAGCGCTTCGCCAATGATGGTCGAGCGAATGTGACCAATGTGCATCGGCTTGGCGACATTGGGCGACGAATAATCGATCACCACCGTTTGACCGCGACCAATCGGCCGCAGCTCGAGCGACGTCGCAGCGTCAACGATGACCTGATCTTTGAACCAAACATTGACGAAGCCCGGCCCCGCCACTTCGGCGCGCGCGACCAGCTCATCCGCCGCCACCGACTTGAGCATCAGCGCGGCGAGGTCACGCGGAGGGCGACCGAGCTTCTTGCCAAGTGCCATGGCAGCGGAAATCTGCACATCGCCAAATTCACGTTTGGTGGCGCGCCCAATCGAAAGATCTGACACCAGCGCCGGATGATCGCCGAACTCACCTTGCAACGCAGCTTTCGCCACCGTCGACAGCTTCGCCATCAATTCGAGCATGCAGGGAAACTACGTGGCGCTTGCCAAGTCGTCAAGAAGCTGAGCGCACTCACGTCAACGTCGACGTGGGGGCAAACTGTCAGGCGGTCAGCGTCGCGGGGCTGGCGGCTGTGCCGAAAGCGGATCTTCGGGCCAGGCGTGGCGCGGGTAGCGCCGCTTGAGTTCGCGCGCAATCGCGGGATAGTGGCGCTTCCAAAACCCGGCGAGATCCTGCGTGACTTGCACGGCGCGCCGATTCGGCGCCAGCAGATGCAGCACCAGCGGCACCCAGCCACCACCGACGGATGGACCGGTCTTGAGCCCGAAGAAATCTTGCAGACGCGATTCAATAAAGGGCGTTTGCCCAAGCGGATAGTTCACGCGCACCGATCGACCACCGGGCAGCACCACTCGTTCCGGCGCCAGCTCGCGCAATGGACGCGCAAGTCCGGCAAGCGCGGCCTCGAGTGAAAATCGAGCGTTTTCCCGCAATTCGGAAAAACTGCGGGCGCCGATAGCCGCGTGGGCCAACAATTGGTCGTGATCAAGTTCAGCGATCGGTTCTCCGATGGTGCGCAAAAACGCCAGTCGTCCACTCAGCGCGTCGAGCTCGCCACCTTTAAAAAAACCATCGACGCCGCTTGCGCGTGCGGCGTCGAGCAGCGTTTTGGTAGTAAGGTCGTCAAGCGGGCCGTCAAAGCGACGTTTCTCGTCGAGCGTCAGCTGACCATAGCAAAGGCGGCTCACCCATTCGAGCCGTTCGGATTGACTGT
This sequence comes from Myxococcales bacterium, assembly GCA_023248835.1. Taxonomy (GTDB): domain Bacteria; phylum Myxococcota_A; class Polyangia; order Palsa-1104; family Palsa-1104; genus JAHFDU01. The sequence continues at coordinate 2,993 of JAHFDU010000328.1, forward strand.
TCCACTCGACCGGGCTCGAATCGACCACTCGATCGGCGAACAGCTCGATCAGCCACTCCGGCTCGATTGCGCTCGCCTGATCCACCACCGTTCGATTGCCGCGCTCACTGGCGTCGATCGCAACCAAAAAAGTGTCGTGCACCACGCTCTTCTCAGAAAGGTCGCCGTGACCGCCACGCGCAAATACCACTTCACGCGACGTCTTGCTGCGCCGTTTGGCGACGCGATCGGGAAAGCCAGCCAAAATCGACAGGCAGAGGGCTTCACTCTCGTCACTTTCAGTACCCCGGTCGCGCACCAACGATTGCAATTTGTCGACGGTGCGACGGATGCCGAGAACAGTGCCGACCTCGAGGTCGAGCGCGCGCAAACGGCTGGGATCAAAATTTTCTTCACGCGCTCGCTCGTAGCGCTCAAGCTCTTCGATTAGATCGGACGCGCCGGCAATTTCCCGCTTTGTACCGGTGTGAAGCAGCGAGCGCTCACCCACCAGGGCAGCGACGATGGCGGCGCGTTTTCCGACGCCGCGCATCTCCGCCTCTGCCAGCACACGAGCGATGCGCGGATGGAGTGGAAAATGAGCGAGCCTCCGACCCAGATCGGTCACCTGACCATCGCCATCGAGCGCACCAAGATCACGCAGCAACGCTACGCCGGCATCGATCGCCGCTTCCGGTGGCGGTTCGTACCAAGGGAAATTCCGTCCGTCGGGAAATCCCAGCGTGCTCAACAGCAGCAGCGTTTCGCTGAGGTCGCTGCGAGTGACTTCCGGCAGCGTATAGGCAGCGCGAGTGG
>JAHFDU010000328.1:3797-4672 GCA_023248835.1 Myxococcales bacterium
GGTTCGCCCGGCCCTTCCGGCGCGCTGCGTCGCTGAAGCTTGAGAGATCGGTGCAGTGCGCAGAACGGATAGTCCGGACCATGGTGAGTGGCTGCCGACCTTTGCCAGTCCGCTGTCAACCACCGTGCGAACTCCCTCGATGGTGAGTGAGGTTTCGGCAACGTTGGTCGAAAAAATGATCTTTCGCCGCGACGACGGTCGCAGAGCGCGGTCCTGTTCAGCGAGCGGCAAGTCGCCGTGCAACATCAGCAGGTCAAATTCTTGAGCGAGCGCGCTCGACGCCGCCATGGCGCGGCGAATTTCAGCTGCGCCGGGAAGAAACACCAAGACGTCGCCACTCTCTTCCACTCGATCGAGACGCCGAAGAGACGCAGCAATCTCCACTTCCAATTTTCGATCTTTGGCGAGCGGCTGTTCCAAGTATTCAATCGCCACTTCATATTGGCGTCCTTCGACGCGAACCACCGGACAGTCGAGAAACTTCGCCGCCGCATCGCCGTCAAGCGTCGCCGACATCAACACCAAATAGAGCAAACGTGACTGGGCGAGTTGACGACAAAGCGCGAGCGCAACATCTCCGTGCAGATGGCGCTCGTGAAATTCGTCGAACACCACCGCCGCTACCCCGCGCAGCTCCGGATCAGAGAGTATGCGTCTTAGCAGTACGCCTTCAGTAACAAACAAGAGTCGGGTGCGAGCGCTACGCTTTTCATCAAAGCGAACCGCGTAACCGACTCGCTCGCCGACCTCCTCACCAAGCTCTTCGGCGACCCGACGGGCCGACGCGCGCGCCGCCAAACGGCGCGGCTCCAGCACCCAGATCTCACCCTCCGCAAACCGCGCGTCGAGTAACGCCCGCGGCAGGCGAGTCGTCT
>JAHFDU010000026.1 GCA_023248835.1 Myxococcales bacterium
ACCGCTGATAGGTCCACGCGCAGCGAAACTGTGACTCGACGAGCCGGATGCGGGAAATCCGCACGTCCGGATCTGTGGGAGCCACGGGAGAGCGATCTCCCGTGGCCACCCGGCGCTCGCGCCTCTGCGCACAACTGCTTCATAGGGCGACGCCCACAGGAAAGCCCTCGTCGCGATTGTTGTTTTCTCCTTGGACCGCCGCCCTCGCACTCGGGCTCGTCGCCCGGCTCGGGCGTCGCCTCTGAGCGCTGGCGTCCGTTTTGATTTTTTCGGATCAGATCGGAGCCGCTGCTGCCCTGTCTTACTTCCCTCCGAGCGAGAATCCAGCCGGCGTAGAGTCGGTGCTTCGATCCAGCGAGCGATGCTGCGAGGAGTCATGGCCATCGGAATCTTCTCGAGAGTGCAAATGCGCAGGTTGCCTGGACATGAAACGCAAAATCACATTGCAGCACGCTGTGCCCGTGGTATCACCCTTTTCATTTGAAGGCGCACCCCGCCGTCGAATGGTAACCTTCGGCGTGCTCAACCAATTTCAAAATCGCTGGCATCACTGGACGGTTCTCCTCTTTGCGCTTGCGATGTGCGCCTGTCGACGGCACGGGCATCCGTTACCGGAGGTGGTCGCATCACCGGCCGCAACCGATGAGGCGCCGACTGTAAACTACGATTCAAACTGGCCAATCGGCGAACCAAGCGTGAGGCTGCGACGGAATCGGCACGGCAACTTCTTGTACAAGCTGTACGGCCTGTGGCGCTACCAGTCGACCGGCGAAGGCGCGTGGGTGCGCCTACCGCTTGCGCGCGAAAGCTCGCCCGGAGTTCTTTTGACGGAGGCAAAGCGATCCGCCCCGCTGCGCATGTTCGCCGGCTCGCTGCCCGTCGGCACCTATCACATAGTCGCCGAAATCGACGGTCGCATTGAAAGCTCCGGATTTTTCAACGGCGAGGAGAAGTGCCCAGACGTTAGGATCGGCAAGCCGCCGAGCGGCATGATCGCGATGTGCATCGCCAATGTCGGCGCGAAATTCGTGCCCGATCCGGCGCCGCTCATCGACGAGGTGGTTCCACAACGCGCATTCGAGCGGCTGCTCGTCACGCTTGCGCGCAACGATGGCAAGCAACTGGCGGCACAGTCGGTGACGCCTCCCAAAGGGTGTTATGCACTCGACGCTCACAGCAGCCTTCCCATCATCGCATCTCAATGGAAACAGCGTCCGATTTCTTGGGACCTGCACGCAGGCAACCTTGTCCAAGGACCAGTCGGGCCAACAAGACCTTCCATGCCAAGTGTTTGTTTCATGAGGGTGGGTGGAGACTGGAAGTTCGCCGGAATTACGCCTGGGGAATGATGCCCAGCGAGTAAACATTGCACTATGGGACAAAGTCGAGACCGATCAGCGCGGCGCGCTGTTCGGCGTGATCGAGTTCGGTGGCGAAGCGAACAAAATCGGGGTAGCGATCGGGAGCGACGCGCTGACGCGCCATTTCGAGACGGCTTTCGATCTCGATGGTGTTCTTAGATGCACGAACGCTTTGATGAAATTTGCCAAAGCCGGACAGCTCGACGGTGGGCGCCGGCGTGACACCAGCGCCGTTCGGCAATTTCACCGTGGTGTGAACATGGGTCGGCGCGACGTAGTCGAGCACCAGCGAATGGGTACGCTTGGCCACCCCGACGTAATGCGAACCGAGTCGGGCGGGAAACGGCGCCGGTAGCAGCAGGCCGCTTGGCACCAAGTCGGCAGCGGCGGCGCGAAATTGGTACTCCACCACGAAGGGCACTCCGTCGTCGTCGGCGTAGCTCCATTTTAAGTCGTCGAGAACGGGCGAGCGAAAATAGTAACTCAGGGTGTGGGTTTCAAATTGCGGACGCAACCGATCGCCGGGCAGCTTGTCGAGCGCCTCGCGCCACTGCAGCGCCGGCCACCCCCGCAGCTCTTCGCGCACCCGCAGTACGGCTTGACCGCTCGGTTCGAGATCAATTTGTATGCTCATCTCGCGTCTATCGTCGGCAGCGCTCGGCAGCGGGCGCAGCTTGAGCGCGCCATCGCTGAGAGCGAGTGCTAGACTCTGGCGCAGCGGCGGCGCCAAGAAGCCGGCGTCGGCGTGACGAAAGCGTGGGTCGATGGTCAAGCCGGCACCGAGCAACACGGGGATATGGAACGCCTCGAGTTCGACGTCTTTGTCGACCGCTTCGTCCTCATCGCGTCCGAGCCAGATCTCGACTGGAATTCCGACCGCACGCGCCATCGCCGCGAGCAGATTGACCCGGCTGCCTTCGTGATCGGCCAGCACAAAAGTGGCCGGCTCGTCGAGGCTGCCGCCATTCTGCACATGCGCGCGCACCCAGAGGTCGAGCGCGCGCAGTTTTTTTTCGTCGCCTTTTTGTTCGCCCGCGATCGCGTGCGCCAATCGATCGAGCGCAGCCGATCGGCGCTCAGCGAAATAGTGCCCGTCGCGCAAAAAGTCACGCCAAGCTGTGAGACTCAGCCCAGCGCCAACCCGCACCGACGGCGTAAACTCACCGAGCGGCGGCGAAGCTGGCTCCACTGCAACCTGCGCTACATAGCGGCGGGCGAAGGTGGTGCTGTCGAAATCGGCCAGGTGCTCTACCAGCGGCGTCGGCGCTCCGGCTCGGGCGTCGACTTGAAGCGCCATTTTCGGAGGCGTGATCACCAGCATTTCGGTTCGGTCAAGCGGAGCGTCGAACGACTGAAAATAGAACCTTTCAGAAATAAAACCGCCCGGAAACGCCGCCGGCGCTGCCGCACTCTCTACGTACTCAAATTCCACGTAATCACCCACGTCAAGATCAGAGAGCGAGACCGTCGACTTTTCGGTGATGGTTTCGGGCTCGCGCACCGAGCCGTCGGCTTTGATGGTGCGCAGCGTCAGCACCTCAGCGCCTTCGGGAATTTCTACCTCGGCCCATTTGTCGATGCCGTCTTTACCGAGCACCTGCACAATATTGTGGGTGAGCGTCGAGCGCGCGCCAGATTTGTGAACGACGACAACGGTGCGATCGAGTAGCAACACCGCCGGCGATTGGTAGGCAGGGCGCCCGAGCTTTCCCTGGCGTTCGAAATCGGCGATCACCTGTTTGCCATCGATGCGAAAACGATCGATCGGAGCGCAGCCAGTCTTTTGCCTACAAAAAACGCGCAGCGCCTGCAAAAGCTCGCGACTCTCAGGGTTCTGCTCCGCTCCCACCTCAAGCGTGCGCTTCGCCTGTGCGCTATCACCAAGAGCGATCAAAAGATCGCTCAACAGCAAACGATAGCGAACCCGTCTGGAAAAACGTTGCACCAATTCCTTGCGGAGCGGCAGTGCCTCAAGCGGCCGCTTCGCCTCCACTAGCAGCTCTGAAAGGCGCTCGATCCACTCTGGTCGTCGCTCCTCACCCACCAAGCGCGTAAGTTCGGCGACCCCGAGCTCGACATCACCGCGCGCGCGCAGCAACTCCGCGCGATCAGATCCGTATTCGAAACAGTTGGGCACGCGATCGATGAGCGCCAAGGCAGCATCGATCTGGTGGCGGTGCCTAAGTTGATTCAGCCGCGCCGTCGCTGGCGTGCAACTCTCGCCGCCAAATTTCAGCGCTTGCAAAAGAGCGCCGTCGGCTTCAACTTCGAAACCGCGCGCCTGAAAAACCAAAAAGCGCGTATAAAAAAGTTGCCAGCGCGGTCGCGGTGGCGGCGGCATCTCCTCGAGCAGTTCGGTCGATTCGCGCAACCGGCTCGGTTGTAGCTGCGCGGCTGCCAGCTCCAAGCGGGCGCGCAAAAGCTTCGGTTGAAGCTGCAACGCCTGCGCAAACGCCTGCCGCGCCTCGTCGAGCGCGGTCGATGGCGGCAGCGAAGGATCGCTTTTTCGCAGCTCGCCTTGCAAGAAAAACGCAGGGGAAAACTTGGGCGCGCGCTCAAGCAGTGTTTGCAGCGCCGCCGCGCCACCATCGCTGTCGCCGACAAACAGCGCCGCTTCGAGTGCTAACAAGTCGGCCGACTCTTCGCGCGGTTTAGCGATCGGGAACACCGGTGCGACTTCAGCCCGCACCGTCCGCGATCGAAAACCGGGCGCAGCGGCGATCGATCCAGCAAAAAACTCCACCGGCTGCACTCGGTGCGCATCGAGTACAGAAACCGTCAGGTCGAGCCGCGAGCCAGTCTCACTGATCTTAAATTGCAAGCGGTGCCAGCCGGCGCCGAGTTCAACCAAAACTTTGCGTAGCCGCGGCGGATGGTGCGCCCGATCGTCGTTGGCAAAACTTGCGTGTCCATCGACATAAAGTCGCCAATCGAGTTCGCTCTCGACGAAGATCGCCACCTCGGTCCGTCGTGTAAGCGAAATCCACTGGGTGGCGTAGCGGACGCCCGAAGCATCGGCGGGATCGATCCGCAGCTGACAACCGTGCGTCGACTGCTCGACCAGGGGACCGGGTTGCGCGCCTTCGGGCGCAAACTTTCGGTCGAGATCAAGATGCGAAAGTCGGCCGTAGACTGGGCTGACAAACCAGCCTGTCGCACATCCGAGCCGCGCATCCAGTGCCGCCAGCTGGGGCCGATGGCGGAGCCGTCTTGCGGCGTGGGCTTGAGCACGCAACAACTGCCGCGCCGCCTCGTAGGGCAGCGACTCCACATCGAGGTCGTACAGTGCTCGCAGATCTTTTGGATCGGGCAGGTCGCCGACCATCGCGCCCAATTTGGCTGCGGCCAACGCCGCGACGAGAGCGGTGAAGCCCTCTTGCCGTTCTGCGCCACCTCGCACCACCGCGAGAAAGCTCTGCCACGCAGTTTCGTCGTCGCCGGCATTGAATGCGACGAAGCCGCGACCATAAAGCGAAAGCGGATCGCCCGAGTGGTCGAATACCGACGAGTCTCCACTTTGTAGATACTGTCGCCAGGCGCTCTGCCCCGCGCTCGAAGGTGGCGCGAGTGGGGCGTGCGCGCATGCGGCTAGCGTCAGCAGAACCAACACCCTTTCGACAAGCTCAGCGCGAGCGGCCTGTTGCTTCATCGCGCACTCAATGCAGGCGCCACCGCTGTCCATCGTTGGCGCAAAACTGCATCGACCTTTCCTAAGAATGTGCGAAAGGCTGCATAGTCTTTGGCAACGATGCGACGGCGATGAAAGGTCAGGGTGAGCGCGACGTGGACCTCGCTACCCTGCGCCCGCGTGCGCAAATCGAGTTCGCCGAAGGGAGAAGTAACCACCTGCTTCGGAGGCAGCTCACCGACGGTAAAGCCAGCCGGCAGAGTCGTCGTGATATCGATTTCGTCTTGCCACGCGGCGCTCAGCACCACGTCGTGATGCCGCTCAGAAAGCGCGGCGTACGTGCGCAGCAGCGAAGTCTCCCGTCCGATCAGCGGCACCGACATCGTCTGCCGCCGCCCCATTTCGACATCGGCGTAGTGCGGCACTTCGACCTCGGCGAGCACCTCAACCGGACGCTCGCGCGACAGCTGCAGACTGACCCGCTTGACACTGGCGCCAGGTCGACGGCTGTTCCACATCTTGGCGTACTTGTCTTGCCGCTCCGCTTCCGATTGATAGTGTTGTCGCCATTCATGCGCCGACTCGCCAATAACAGTCACCTCCTCGGAGACGAGCGCATTCTGCGGCGTGTTGCCGCTGCCGAACGCGACTCGCCAGCGCGATTGGGTCCGGTTGTGCGACGCTGAAAATTCCGGCGTGCGGTGCAGCTTTCCACTGTTGATGTGTAGCACCCAGATATCTTGATCTTGCGCCGGCAGCTCGTCCGCCCCTGAAAATTCGGCGGTACCATCAAGATAGAGATCGAATTTCGGCAAGTAAACGATCGCATGATCAAAAGCTGTGGGCGACGCCGGCAGCTCGTCGAGATCGCCGCCGTGTCGCGTACGTGCCAGCACCAGCGTCGATTCGATGTCTGCAAGTTTCAGCATCACGTGCAGCAGGCTGGCTTTGTCTTTGCAGTCGCCGAATTTGCGCGAAAAAATCTGGCCAACGCGATAGGGCTGATAACCGTGAATGCCAAACTCGAGCCCGACATACCGCGTCTGTGTGATCACCAGCTCGTAGATGCGGCGAATCTTGTCGCGCTCGTCGGTAGCACCCTGCAAAGCGGTGTGCACCGCGTGCCTGATTGCGAGCGTCGGTTCGAGTTGATCGCGGAGCAGAGGACGATACCAAGCGGCGACTTCAGCCCAATTCTTGAAACTGGAAACGTGCAAGTAAGGCGCTACTTCGGTCGCACCCGGCATTTCTGGTTCATTGACCACCGCCGGCGTTGGGCCGGCGCGAAATTCATAGCGACGATCGGCACCGACGACGCGCTCGCGACGCTCGAGTCCGATGCGCGGCTGATTGAAGTAGAGTGGCCGCGTAACCGGCGCGATCGCGACATAGAGTGTTTCAAGACGTGGGAGCTCGTCGGCGAGTAGATGCAAATCGCTGAAATGGTCGCCTAGTTCATTGCGCGAACCGAGGTCTGAAATCACATATTCGACTTCGATCACATCGCCCGGCTGAAGCGCCGGGAAATGAATGACGGTGGCGCGCAGATCGTAGTAAAGGCCGTACCAGGGTTCGCTCAGATCGTGCTCTTCCGTCTCGACCGCGTCGGTGACTTGGCCACTTGCGCGATGGACACAAGTGCGGCGCAGATCGACCACCTGCTGACTGGGGGCGAAGTGCACTTCAAAATCACTTTCGCTGCGCGCGCCGCGTTCATCGAGAATCTGCACCACCCGCTGCGCAAACGTCTGGTTGAGGCCGTTGGCGTGACTACGCACCACCGTGCGATCGGTGAGCACCCGCGCTGGCGCACCGGTCGACTCCTGCAGCGCACGTTTCGTGAGCAACGTAGAGATGTCAGCGGCGTACTGAGAAAACTCGTCCGTCACTGTGGCGCTCCGCTGGCTGTCAAGCGCGCCGACGTAGGTGCGCAACTCGCTGTCGGAGGGCCGCAGCGCGAGCGCGTGATGCAACTCGTCGAGCGCCTCGGTCTCTCGCCCCATCCGATGCAGCAGACGACCGTGCCGCTCCACCAGCGCGCCATTTTCAGGCGCGACGTCGAGCGCGCGACCTACCGCTTCTTCGGCAGCGTCTGACTGACCGCTTGATTCCAATAGATCAGCTCGTCTGAGCGCCCATCGTACTGGGGCGTCTTCTATCTGCTCAAGACGCGCAACCAACACCAGCGCCTCTTGGACGCGCCCGCGTTTCTCGGCCAGCGTCGCCAGCTGCTGCAGCGCTGCCGTCGCTGTGGCATCACCTGCGACGACTGCGGAAAAATGCGTCACCGCCTCGGCGTCGAGGCCGCGCTCGAGATCAACTTCGCCACGACCAAATTTGACGCCAAGTGGCGGAGACGTTCCAAGCGTGCCGAGCAGTGCCGCCGCCCGCGCCGGCACCCCTTGCGTCGCCCACGCGCTTGCAAGGTGCACGACTGCCGGCGCATAGGTCGGTGCAGCCTGTAGCGCCGCCTGCCAGGCGGTCTCGGCCGGCCGATCACGATTGCCAATTTGGTAGAGCTGCCCGATCTCATCCCAAATCGCCGCCCGGGTTGCTGCCGACGGAGACGCCTCAAGCGCGGTCTCTAAGAGACGGCGCTTATCGTTGTGATCGCGCTCTGCCTGTGCCGCCAAGATCAAGTGCGACGCAGTTCGGTCGTGGAGGGCCGCTTCGCGTAGCAGTTCCGTCGTGCGTTGCGACTCTCTCTCGGCCAGAACGACATGTTCGTAGTGGGCGCGAGCGAATCCTTGTAGCGCTGCAAGCAGCGACGACACCGAGTGCCGCGCTCGTTGCGCTGGAGATCGATGCTGCAAGTCCGCAAGTGTGCCAGAAACTTTCAGGCCTTCGATCGAACTGCCATCCGGCCGACTCAATCGCACCAGCAATTTGGCGGCACGTTGGTCGAGAGAAATCTTGAGTACCAACCGATTCCAACCGGCCGCGAGCACGATCGGCACCGCGATTTGATCGAAATAGGCGTTGCGGTAGTGGTTGTCATCAAGCACCGACTGGCCATTGAGCCAGCCGCGCAGCGATCCTGAGGAGCCGATGCGCAGCGCCGCGTCGGTGCGGCGGCCCACTTTGATCGCAGCGGCCACATAGAAAGTGCAATAGGGTTCAGCGACGGCACCGAGGGCAACCGCACCATCGCGAGCCCGCGCCGGCAACCGGTACCAACGAACATCGCGTCCCTTGCCTGAGACCCGTGCGGTGTCGATCCCCGAGCGCAGATCACGCTCGGGCAAATAGACCGTCTCGTGCCCAAGCTCACTTTCATTGTCAAACGGACCGATCGCCCACATCTGTCCGATCAGGCCCAGCGCGTCGTAGCGCTTCTCAGCATCGGCAAAATTGCCGAGTTTGGCGTCCGCTTGCGCGCGAAAATACAAAGCGTGGGCCCGCACTTCACTCTGCGCCTGCCTACTTTCCGATGCGCGGTCGAGAAAATGAACCAGCGGTTGTTGATCGGGCAACCACGTCCAAAGATCCAGAACACCGAGGAGCGCTTCCACCGCGGCTGCGCTCGAATCGGTCTGGTCGAACAGTTGGCGCCGTTCGGCCAATTCAGTTTGAAAGTAGTCTTGCGCTTGGACAACGGTTGGCAGCAACCACAGCGCGCCGAGAAGAAATTTCACCGCGTGACAATAGCACGCTCGCCAAGGCTATCCAGGATCCGGATTGGTCACCGGAGCGCTGGTTTTCTTGAGCGACCAGCGAAAATTATCAACCAACGCGGCGGAGTCGAGAATGTGATCGCCTTCGTCAAAAATAACAAAGTGCAGCGTCACGTCCTCGCCCGGGCTCACCGGTCCCGTCGTCGTCAGCCAACCGGTCGATCCACCGACGGGAATGCCGCTTGCCTTGACGTCGTATCCGGTGCCGGCAATCTGCGACACCGGCGCGGTGCAATTGTTGGCGTGCGGCGTTCCCGGATCATTTTGGCAGACGGTAAAAAAGCCGCTGTTCACGGTGATTGGATCCATGTGCATGTCGTACGCGATGTTGGTGATTTGCCCACCGAACTCCGACTTGGATTCCTGGAGCACCAGAAATTCGTCGTTGTATTCGACGCAAAGAAATTCGGGATATTCCGCCGAGAAGAAATGAAAATCGAAACTAAAGGAGGACGCGTTGGTAGGCGTTTTCAGGTTGACAACCACCTCGGTGTAGTCGAATACGTCGGGCGGATTCTTAGGCCCACACGTGTTTGCCGAAACCAAGTTGGGGATTGGGTTGGCGGCGGTGTTGGCGAAGCCGAGGTTGTTCTTGCTGCTAATAAGCGCCTGGTCCTGCGGCCTGTAACCGCTCGAAGCGTCCTCAGCGAGGCCCGACGAAATCAGCGCCATCGAAACGCCCGAGTGTGGCGCAACGATGCCAAACTTGTTCACCACCGCGCGAGCACGCGAGTCCGACGGGCCTTTGAAACTAACCCCTTTGACAAAGCGCGGATCGCACAGATCCATCGCTTGGGCGAGCGCCATCCCGGCGCTTCCCTGTCCGGTGATCGGCGTACAGCTCGCCACCACCCCGGGATGGCCGCTACACGCGTAGTCGATCATATCGCCGACAATGTTGCTGGCCCCAGGATTGATAAGCGGATCGCAATCGTTGCAGTCGCCCTGCATCGGCGTGTAGCCGTCGCCATCCTGATCGCTGTTTCCGGTCGAGGCTGCCGGATCGCAATTGGGAATCGGCCCGCCGCCGTTGGGATTGCGGCCGTCGTTCCCTGGAGTGTCGGGATTGTTCGGGTCGGGCGTGCCGGCGTTGACACCGTCGGTGGCACTGGGTCCCTGGTCGCCGCGCATTGGCGCATCGCAAGCAGCTAGAGCGCCAATACAAAACATCACACTAAGTGGGAGTCGCAAGTGGCGCATGCTGTCTCCTTTTGAACCGAAACAGCCTCCGCCTCCGCCACGACCACCAAATTTTCGGTTCGGTTAAGCGCTGAACCCAAGGACTATGAATACTTATGTGATCAAGATCAAGTGTTTCCTCGTGCGGCCGCCTTGCCGATCGCTTCGATCGCGACCTCGATGTCTTTTCGTGCGACGTCGCAATGGGTCACCATTCGTACCGTCGTTGCATCGAGCGGCAGCGCCATCACCCCCTGCTCGAGCAGTCGGCCGAAAAACGTGTACGCGTCAGTGCTGACAGTGTTGAAGATCAAAATATTGGTGACCACCTTGGCGGCGTCGATCTGCAGCCCGCGCACCGAGGCAATGCCTTCGGCAAGAAGACGCGCGTTTTCGTGGTCGATGTGCAAGCGACCGGGCGACTCTTCAAGCGCCACCAGTCCCGCTGCCGCCAGCACACCCACCTGCCGCATGCCACCGCCAAGCATTTTTCGCACGCGCCGCGCCCGCTGAATGAACTCGCTACTTCCCAGTAGCAAAGAGCCGACCGGTGCGCCCAGTCCTTTGGACAAACAAAAACTCACCGAATCACAACCCCGACTGATGTCGGCCACAGTTTGCCCGAGGGCGACTGCGGCGTTGAAGATGCGAGCGCCGTCGAGGTGCACCGGAATACCGCGATCGCGAGCACTTGAGCAGATCGCACGCACCACCTCGGTCGGATAGATCGTACCGCCGGTGAGGTTGCTGGTGTTCTCGAGCGTGACGAGCCCGGTCCACGCATTGAAGTCGAGTTTGGGCTGGATGGCGCGCTCAATCGCCTGCCAAGACAAGATTCCGTCCGGACTCTCGACCACACGCGGCAGCGCCCCGGCGATCGCCGCCATCGACGCCATCTCGTGGTGGTAAACGTGCGAGCGTCTCTCGCAAATCACTTCCTGCCCACGCTCGGTGTGGCAGCAAATGGCGATCAGATTCCCCATCGATCCCGACGGCACAAACAGCGCGGCCGGCTTTTCGAACTGCGCGGCGGCCTGCGACTCGAGTCGATTGACCGTCGGGTCCTCGCGAAAAACATCGTCGCCGACGATCGCCTCAGCCATGGCGCGGCGCATCCGCTCGGTCGGCCGCGTCACGGTATCACTACGCAGATCGATCATTGCGAAACACCGCACGATCCGACGCAGCTGTCGACCGCTACGCCTCCGGGCTTCAAGAAAGACACTAGCTGCGTCTGAGCGCGGGCATCGCAGCCTATGCAAACGAAAGCAAAATCCGCCGAAATAGCCAAACTGATGTTCACATGAAAGGTCAACATTGCCCGGCGAAGATAGCGCACCGCGGCGACCCATGGCAACGTACGGATCGAGGAGCGTTCATGACTGTGATCGACGAGGTGGTCGCGGCGAACCAGGTTTATGCGCGCACGCATGAACTTCGCAAGTTGACGCCGCGCCCCGAGCGCAAGCTGGCGGTCCTCACTTGTATGGATACTCGCCTCTCGATCCGAACGCTGGGCTTGCAAACCGCGGACGCCCACGTCATCCGCAACGCGGGGGGCATCGTCACCGAAGACGCGCTGCGCTCGCTCATCGTCTCGCATCATCTGCTGGGCACGGAAGAGATCATGGTGATCAACCACAACGATTGTGGCCTGATGCAGGCTAGCGAGGATGAGTTGCGCGCGCGAATTCAAAGCCGCACCGGAACCAGCGCCGACTCTCCAGAGTTGTTCCACGTGTTCCAGAACGTCGAGGAGAACGTTCGTCTCCAATTGCAAAAGTTGCGCGCCCACCCGTGGATTCCCAAGCAGATCGCCGTGCGCGGTTTCGCGTACGATGTCACGAGTGGACTGCTGAGCGAAGTGAAGCAGAAAGGGCTCTAGTGAAGGTATAATGTCTACATGGTTCGCGCCCGTTTGCTGATTGTCGACGATGAGCCCAATATTTTGGCGACGGTGCGCCGCATGCTCGAGCTCGAGGGCTACGGGGTCGACGTCGCTGGTTCGGGGCGAATTGCGCTCGAAAAATTGGAAGCGCGCGAATTCGACGGCGTGCTGCTCGATGTCGCGATGGCCGACCTTGACGGACTTTCCACCCTCAAGGCGCTGCGCCAAGAGTCGGCGGCACTACCGGTGGTGATGATGTCCGGGCACGCCACGCTGCAAACTGCGGTTGAGGCCACCAAGCTTGGCGCCAACGATTTTCTCGAAAAGCCACTCACCGTCGAGAAACTGCTGATCACCTTACAAAATGTGCTAAAACTTTCGGCGCTCGAGCGCGATGCGCGCGCAGTCAAAGAGCGGGCGAAAAAAGAGTTCGCCATGATTGGCAAGAGCCCGCGCATGCAGCGGGTGTTTGAGGTATTGCGCCGCGCCGCGCCGTCGGACGGCCGGGTGCTGATCGGCGGCGAGCGCGGTACTGGCAAGGAGTTGATTGCCCGCGCGCTGCACCAAAACTCCAAGCGTGCCGAGGCACCATTTGTCAAAGTCAACTGCGCCGCGATTCCATCGGAGTTGATCGAGAGCGAGCTGTTTGGCCATGAAAAGGGCGCGTTCACCGGCGCCACCCGCGAGCGGCGCGGCAAGTTCGAGCAAGCCCATCTTGGTACGCTTTTTCTCGACGAAATCGGCGACATGAACGCCAGTGCGCAGGCCAAAGTGTTGCGCGTTCTACAAGAGGGTGAAATCGAACGCGTCGGTGGCGACGAAACGCTGAGCGTCGACGTGCGAGTCATCGCCGCCACCAACAAAGATCTGCAAGCCGAGTGCGGTGCCGGGCGCTTCCGCGCAGACTTGTATGACCGCTTGAACGTGGTGCCACTGGAAGCGCCGCCGCTTCGTGATCGCAAAGAGGACATTCCGCTCTTGGTCGAGCATTTCCTCGAAGAGCTGTCTGAGCGCGGCCGTCGCCTCACCGTCGACGAAGCGGCGTTGGGGTTGCTGATGCAGTACCACTTTCCTGGCAACGTGCGCGAGCTCCGAAACCTGGTCGAACGGCTGACCATCTTGGCGCCCAATCTGGCGATTTCTGCCGACGCTGTACGCGATGCGCTACCCGATGTTCAGTCGGTGCGCGCCTCCTACCAACGCGGGGTGGCGCTGAAAGATCTGGTCGCCTCCGCCGAGCGCGAAATTGTGCTGGCGGCGCTCGAAGCACATGAATTTCACATCGCCAAGACCGCCCGCGAACTCGGGCTTGAGCGCAGCCACCTCTACAAAAAAATGCGCGCCCTCGGGATTCAGTCAAAACGAGAAGAAAACGAAGAGGAATAGCCGAAAGTTACGCTCGTCGCCGAGCCCGCCGCAAGCCTTCTGTGATCCATTGACGAATCCGGCGCTGATAGGGCTCACCCCAGGGGTGCTCGAAAGTCGGGTTGATTCGCGCTTCGCGATTCTTACCACCGCCGACAGCCGACAGCCGACAGCCGACAGCCGACAGCTGACAGCGGAGAAAAATCGCAAAACCGCGTTGACCCTCCCGTAAATTTCGCTCTTGAAAGGAGGACTAGTAGGTGATTTCATGAATGAATCCGAAACTGTAGACTGTCGGCTGTGAGCTGTCGGCGGCGCTCGGACTTTCGGGCGCCCGCCAGGCAGCACCGCAGAGCCCGCAGAGCGCCTTGATTTAACGCGGCAAAAAGCTTAATACAGCGCTCTTACAAGGGAGGATCGATGCATCCGCTTATTTGCAATTTTATTGCTGGGCAGTGGCAGAAGCCGGCGACGGGAAAGACCCAACCCAATATTAATCCGGCCAGTGGCCAGTCGCTCGGCGACGTGGTGGTGTCGTCGGCCAAAGAAGCGGAAGTTGCGATCGCTGCGGCCAAAGCAGCGTTGCCGGCCTGGCGCGGCATGCCGGCGCCAAAACGAGGCGACATTTTAGCGCGCGCGGCGCTCAAGATGGCCGAGCGCAAAGAGGAGCTGTCGCGGGCGATGACGCTGGAAGAGGGCAAGACGCTCTCGGAATCGCGCGGCGAAGTGCAAAAGGCGATCAATACTTTGGAATTTCAGGCCGGCGAAGGCCGCCGCCTTAATGGCGAAACCGTGCCGTCGGAATTGCCGTCGACTTTTTGCTGGACCCAGCGCGAGCCGCTGGGCGTGGTCGCCTTGATCACACCGTGGAATTTTCCGGTGGCGATTCCGGTGTGGAAATTGGCGCCGGCGCTGGTTTGTGGCAACACCGTGGTGCTCAAGCCGGCGTCAAACACGCCGTGGACGGCCAAGATCATCACCGAAATTCTGCACGACGCCGGACTGCCCAAGGGCGTGCTCAATGTGGTGTTTGGTCCGGGCTCGCAGGTCGGCCAGACGCTGGCGACGCACCCTGACATCAAAGCGGTTTCATTCACCGGCTCGAACGAAGTCGGCGCCAAGCTCTACGTCGATGCGGCGCAGTCGCTCAAAAAAGTGCAGTGCGAGATGGGCGGCAAGAATCCTTTGATTGTGCTTGAGGACGCCGACCTCGATCTGGCAGCGACGGCAACTGTGCAGGGCGCGTTCGGCTCGACCGGACAGCGCTGCACCGCGACTTCGCGCGCGGTGGTGGTGAAATCGATCGCTGCCGAGTTCACTCGTCTGGTGGTAGAAAAAGCCCGGCTGCTAAAAGTCGGCGACGGCACCGAGCCTGGCATCGACGTCGGGCCCTGCGTCGACGAGGCGCAGTTCAAGACGGTGATGAGCTATCTTGAGATCGGCAAGCGCGAGGCCAAGTTGGCGCTCGGTGGCGAGCGCGCTTCGGAAAAGGGATTTTTTGTTCAGCCCACCATTTTCACCGGCGTCAGATCTGAGATGCGTTTGGCGCAGGAAGAGATCTTCGGTCCAGTGCTGTCGATCATCGAAGTCAGCGATTTTGATGAAGCGATGAAAGTTGCCAACAACGTCAAATACGGACTCTCCTCGTCGCTGTTCACCCACGATGTCGGCCGCGTTTTTCAATATCTCGCCCACATCGAAACCGGCATCACCCACGTCAATTCTCCCACCGTCGGTGGCGAAGCACAGCTTCCGTTTGGTGGCATGAAAGCGACCGGCGTCGGCGCACGCGAAATGGGCAAGACCGCGATAGAGTTTTACAGCGAATGGAAAACCGTTTACATCGACTACACCGGAGCCAAGCGGACCACCAATGTCTACTAAACGCGAACTGACGCACTGTTTCTTCGATGGCGATCGCCAGCGCAAGGTAGAGATTTATCGACTCGAAGAGGGGCGGTTCAGTTTCGAAGAGCTGACTTTTGTCGACGACAAAGACGCCTGGATTCCGGTCACCGCCAAAGTGCCGACCTGCGATACCCTCGCCATGGCACTCGAAGAGGCGCAGGGCCGGGTCACCTGGCTTTCACAAGCGATGGAGCAGTTCTAGGCATGAAAAAAACAAAGTGCGGGCTGATTCAGGCCTCTAATCCGATCAACGATGAGTCTCGCCCAGTCACAGAGATCCAGGCGGCGATGTTAGAAAAGCATCTGCCGATGATCGAAGAGGCGGGGCGGCGCGGGGTTGAGATCTTGTGTCTGCAAGAAATTTTCAACGGGCCCTATTTTTGTCCGTCGAAAGACAAGCGCTGGTACGACGCCGCCGAATCGGTACCTGGGCCGACGCTGGAAAAGCTGTCGACGTTGAGCAAAAAGTACAAGATGGCGATGGTGGTGCCGGTATACGAACGAGAAACGGCCGGCGTTTATTACAATACCGCCGCTGTTCTCGATCACGACGGCAGCTATCTCGGCAAATACCGCAAAAACCACATTCCCGACTGTCAACCCGGCTTTTTCGAGAAATTTTATTTCAAGCCCGGTAACCTCGGCTATCCAGTGTTCAAGCTCTCTTCCGGCGCCACCATCGGCGTTTACATTTGTTACGATCGGCACTTCCCCGAGGGGGCGCGCTTGCTCGCTTTGCATGGCGCCGAGATCGTTTTCAATCCGTCGGCAACGGTGGCAGGGCTGTCGCAATATTTGTGGAAACTCGAGCAGCCGGCGCATGCAGTTGCAAATGGTTATTTCATGGGTTGCATCAACCGCACTGGCACCGAGGCGCCGTGGAACATTGGCAAGTTCTATGGCTCGAGCTATTTTGTCGACCCGCGCGGAAATTTCGTCGCCCAGGCGAGCGAAGACAAAGACGAGCTGGTGGTGGCCGATCTCGATCTGTCGATGATCGAAGAGGTGCGTCGCACTTGGCAGTTCTTCCGCGATCGCCGGCCCGACAGCTACAGCGATATAGTGAAGGAGCTTCCCTAGTCGTTGGTGGCCGAACCTTCCGATAGCGTGCAAATTCTCGACGGTGGCAGCGTCGCGTTCCCGAGCATGCTCGCAGCCATCGCCCAAGCCGAGCGCACCATCTATATCGAAGTGTACGCTTTTTTTCTCGACGAGATCGGCAGCCGTTTCATCGCCGCGCTCGGCGAGGCGCTCAAGCGCAGCGTCACCGTTCGCGTCATCATCGACGGTCTCGGCAGCCGCGGCCACAGCGCGGGCGTACAGAAGGCGCTTTTGCAAGTCGGCTGCGAAGTCAGCATTTACCATCCGATATGGAGCGCGCTGTACGGCCGTTTCCGTCGCAATCATCGAAAAATTCTGCTGATTGATGACCGCGTCGCATTCGTCGGCGGCATCAACATCGGCATGCCCTATCATGGCGACAGCACCACCGACTATGCCGATTTGGCGGTTCAGATCGAAGGGCCGGCCTGCGCGCAACTTGCCCGTGCCCTCGACGGAAAATCGCAACAGGGCGATTCGGCGATTCGGTTTTTTCTATCTCGACACGGCGGCAGCTTTCGCCTGCGTCGGCGTTACATCAAGGCGATCGGGCGCGCCCAAAAACGCATTCTCTTGGCCCACGGCTATTTTTTGCCCGATCGTCGGCTGCTGCGTTCGATCACTGCCGCAGCGCGGCGCGGCGTCGAGGTGATTTTGCTGGTCGCCGGCCACAGTGACATTCCTTTTTTTCAAGCCGCGACCGCCAACTACTACGCGCGCCTCTTGCGCTCGGGCGTCCAAATTTTCGAGTGGCAATCCTCGGTGCTGCATTCCAAGGTCGCCACCATCGACGACCAGCGGTTGCTCATCGGCAGTTTCAATCTGGATCCGTTGTCACTTCTCAATCTCGAGATCTTGGTGGAGATCCGGCAGATGCTGGCGGTAAGCGCGGCATCGACATGGATTCAAAGTCGCTTGGCGTTGGGGCGCCGGGTAGCGCTCGCGGAACTTCGCCATCCGTCGCTGTTGCGACGCCTGGTTTTATTGATCGGATTCTTGGGCACCAAATTTGCGCACGCCATGAGGCGCGTAATCACTTCACGCGCGCCTTGAGGTCGAGCCCACGCTCGCGACAACAAGCCGGAAGCTCGTGACACTCAAAATGCTCGCTGTTCACGATTCGTGTTTGCGGGGTTTGTCCTGGAGCCGAACCGTGATCACCGGACAGGGTGCCTTGCGTACGACGCGTTCTGCCACCGAACCGAGCAATGCATGCTTAAGCCCCGACCAGCCATGAGTACCCAGTACCAGGAAGTCATAGTGACCGACGGCAGCCGCCTGCACGATTTCGTCGACCGCATTGCCCTGGGCGGTCTCGGTCTTGACCGAAATACCTTCGGCCAAGAGGCCCTTTTTTGCCGCCTCGATGTGCTCGGTGACTTGTCCGAGCATGCGCGCGGTCATTTCCGGTCCCGGCAGCACGGCGCCATCGGGAAACATATAGACCGGCAGCGAATAGGCGTGAAACAGCGTCAGTTCCGCCGAAAGACTGCGGCCAAGACTGATGGCAGTTCTCAACGCCTGGTTTGAGCACTCAGAGAAATCGGTAGCGACCAGAATCTTTCTCGGTTTTTCAGTCATGTCGTCCTCTCTGGAAACGCTAGTCAAGCAAGAGATGTTCCAATTGTGCACTCCAGCGAGGGGGTGACCCAGTGCGAAAATGTTGCGCCGTGCGCAACGTAACCGGCACTTCTTGCGCCAAGAATCACCCGCTGCGGTGATAGAAGGCGGAACGAAGCTTGCTAGAGCTGTGCTCATGTTGATAAAGCGGATCTTGGTTCCAGTCGATTTCTCGCCGCGATCGCGACAGGCGTTACGCTATGCGGTGGAGTTCGCCCGCTCCTCCCAAGCGGAAATTATTGCTCTCCATGTCGTGCCGCCACCGAGCCGCGCCCGGGTGGCGACACTGGCCTATTTGCATCAACCGCTGCCGCACGCACCGCGCAGCCGCGTGGCGCATGCTCAAGTGGAGCTTGGGGCGATGGTGTCGTCGATCGACCACCAGGGGATTGCGATTGACGAGCGGATCGAAGCCGGCGACCCTACCGCCACCACGGTTCAAGTGGCCACCGAAGAGCGTAGCGATCTCATTATTCTGGGCACTCGGGGTCGCCATGGTGTTGCCGATTTCCTGCTCGGCAGTGTCGCAAAATCGCTGGTCGACTGTGCACCCTGTCCGGTGCTAACCCTTCACCCGAGCGCGCCGACGCTGTTATAAGGAGGCACGGTGACCGATTCGAGTACACACATTGCTGAACCGCCGCTGGCGCGGCTGCTATTTTCAGACCGGCGACTGGCACCCGGCTGGCTGCTGCTGCGATTGGCCGTTGGTGCAGTGTGGCTTTCAGCCAGCATGCAAAAAATATTCGACCGCGACGGCGAATGGATTGGCGCGCACAGTGGGCAGGCGCTAACCCGATTTGCCGAAGAGGCGATGATGAAAGTGCTCGGCGAGCATTTCGTCGTCAGCGATTTCTACGCAGGCTTTTTAAGCAAAGTAGTCATTCCGCACGCGACTTTTTTTTCCTGGCTACTCTGTCTCGGGGAGCTCGTGGTCGGCATTGCACTGCTGCTCGGACTTTTCACCGGCGTCGCCGCTTTTGTCGGGGGATTTCTCAATTTTTCCTTCCTGCTGGCGGGCGCCGCCTCGGTCAATCCGCTGCTGTTCGCGGCCGCCACTTGGTTGGTGCTTGGTTGGCGTGTCGCCGGCTACATCGGCCTCGATCGATTCGTGCTGCCTTCCTCAACCACCCCATCCGAAGCCCCAAACAAATGCCACGGTACCGATCAGTAACGCATAAAACAGCAATCGATCTAAGAACGCATCCTCAAGCTTAGTCATAATCATAAGAACGTTCTTAGCAAGGCGTGGGCCGCTCTTGCCGGCGCCGATAGAGTGCTTACCCTCGCTAACAATCGCGCAACGCTTGCGGAACCAAACACAACAGTCGCAGAAGCTGCGCAGACCGTCGACCGAAGTCGGCATGGCTGCACGCTGGGGCTTTGGCACGCGCGATGCTGTGCAGGTGGTTGTCGTCAAACGAAAGCGAAAAAAGAGGAGGACGCCATGGCAAATATTACGGTTCGCAAAGAAAACACTGGGGCACAGATGGCGAGACCGGAGTGGGATGCGACGAGATGGGCGCGCGATCTTCTGCGCTGGGATCCATTTCGCGAGATGCTGCCGGCCACTATTGAATATGAGGCGCTGAGCTTTGCGCCTGCATTCGAAGTCAAAGAGACCCAAGAGGGATTTTTGTTTAAGGCCGATGTTCCTGGCGTGGCGGAAAAAGATCTGGAGATTACGCGCACCGGGAATCGGCTGGCGATTTCTGGCAAGCGCGAATCGGAACGCGAAGACAAGACAGAGACCTACTACGCGTGCGAGCGCAGCTACGGCACTTTCAACCGGAGTTTTACGCTCCCGGAGGGCATCGATGGCGATCACATTCACGCCGAACTAAAGGATGGCGTGCTGACACTGCTGGTGCCGAAAATGCCGGAGGCGCAACCGAAGAAAGTGCAGATCAAAGCCAAGGGCCAGGCAGTCCAGTAGAGGGCCTGAAGGTCCGTCAGTATTATCGTGGGCGTAGGCGAAGGCGAATCAGTGACGGAAAGCGGCCATGCAGCGTGGGGAAATGCGACGCCGGTGTTTTGCCGATGTGGCGCGTGTTCCGATTTCTCCAAGTGAATATTGCGTCACCGTCGGCAGAGAGCACGGATTTTCGTTTCACGCCCACGACCACGCCCACGACGGACCGTC
>JAHFDU010000329.1 GCA_023248835.1 Myxococcales bacterium
TTGACGCACCAGATCGACCGACGCGCGAACATTTTCAACATTGGCGCGCTGCTCTTTCATTTGCGAAAACGTCGACAGACCTGAGAATAGCTGCCAGGTGGCGCTGAGTTGCAAATTCCAGTTCCAGCGCAGGTCGGTGATGTTCTGTCCCTGGTCGGTCAGGTTCATTCCCAATCCGAGCGCAGGCGCGAAGCCGCCTTTGATCGAACTCAACGTCAGCTCGGATGCGCGCAGCTGTTTTTGCAAGCTCATCAGATCGGGACGGCTGCGCACCGCTTCGTCGACCAGCGGCTCGATCGATTGATCTTCGCCATCCACCGCTTCGAGTGTGTTGTCGGCGACATCGTAGTCCGTCGAGGCCTCCACCCCGATCGCTTGATTGAGCAGTGCCTTGGCACTTTCGTAGTTGTTCTGCGCGCCGATGAGCTGCACTTCGGCATTGGCGCGATCGGCTTTGGCCTGCGCCAAGTCGATCTCGGGCCGCGATCCAGCAGCGACGAAACCGCCGATCTGGTCGAGATGGCGCGCCTGGTTTTTCAAGGTTTCATCGGCGACACGCACCAGCTCTTTTTGCGCGCGCGCACTAAAGAAACTTGAACGCACCGAAAGTTCAACGTCGAGTCCGATCGACTCCGCTGTCTTTGCTTGCGCCTCATCGAGCGAGTGTGCGGCGCGGAATTTGTCGATGGTCTGTTGAAAATCATAGATCTGTTGATTGAGCTGCAGTCCAAAATTGAAAAAATCGAAAGTCGAGCCGTTGGTCGATGAGGCCATGCCGACGCCGGAAGGCAGTGCGCCTGGTCGCGGTGCAAAGTTGGCGGTGGATCGCTGATACGAGGCGGTGCCGCTGAGTTGAGGCAATAGCTGAGCCCGGGCCGCTGCAGTGCGCTGCACCGCAGCACTGGCTTGCGCGCGTGCTTGACGCAATTGCGGCTGCTGGCGACGCGCCGTCTCAAGCGCTTCGGCAAGCGTGAGAATTTTCATCGTCGCGGTGAAGGCTACGAGCGCGTTCATTCGTATCTCAGCGCGTCGATTGGATCGAGCGCGGCAGCGCGTGTCGCTGGATAAAGGCCAAACACGACACCGACCAAACCGCTGAATCCGACCGCAATCACAATGACATCGGGTCGAATCAGCATCGGCCAGTCGAAAGTTGAGGCCAAGCGCTGCGCAGTGACCAGCCCGGCGGCGATGCCGAGCAGCCCTCCCAGCGTCGAAAGCGTCAGCGATTCGACCAGGAATTGTATGAGAATTTGGCGCGGCTTGGCACCGACCGCCATGCGTAGACCAATTTCGCGGGTGCGCTCGGTGACCGAAACCAACATGATGTTCATGATGCCGATGCCACCAACGAGCAGCGACACTGCGGCGATGCTTGACAGTAAAGTAGTCAGGGTCTTGGTTCCTTGTTCCTGCGCGCTTGCCATCTCGGTCAAATTGCGAATCGAAAAATCGTCATCGATGCCGCCTTGCAAGTGGTGCCGATCGCGCAGTAGTGCGGCGATCTCGATTTCAGCGCGGCGTGTGGCTTCGAGCGATCGCGCGCCGACAAAGATCATGCCGGAGAGATAGTTTTTCAGCCCGCCTTGAATCTTGCTGAGATAAGCAGTGGTGGGTATCGACACTGCGTCGTCATAATCGGTGCCGACAGGGGATTGTCCTTTTTTTGCCATCACCCCGATGACTAAGAAGGGGACGCTTTTGATGCGCAGCGTCTGGCCCACCGGATCGCTGTTAGGTCCGTACAACTTGTCGACCACAGTTTGACCGAGTACCGCTACTTTGGCGCCGGTGTCGACGTCCGATTGCGACAGTGGGCGCCCTTTGGCCATCGGCCAGTTGCGAATCGTAAAATAGTCGGGCGTGGTGCCCGACACCCGGGTCGACCAGTTTTGCTCTTCGCTCGCCACCTGCATATTTGAAAACAACAGCGGCGCGGCGAGCTCTACCGACGCGACTTCACTCTGAATCGCCTTGAGGTCATCCCAAGTAAGCGTTGGCATCGAACCAAATCCGCCGTGTGCGCCGCCAGCGACGGAAGTTCCGGGCATGATGATGAGCAGGTTCGATCCCATCGAGGCGAACGCTTCTTGGACCTTGGCCTTGGCACCTTCACCGATGGCGACGGTGGCAATCACCGCGCCGACTCCGATGATGATCCCGAGCGTAGTCAAAAACGATCGCAGCTTGTTACGTCTCAGCGCGCGCACCGCTACCCGGATGGTTTGCCAGAGGTTCATGTTGCGCTGAGACTCTCGGCCTGTTGGGCACGTTGTGCCTGCTGTTTTCGATCAACCAGCACCCGTCCGTCGCGCACTTCGATGACCCGACTGGCAAACGCGGCGATGTCCGACTCGTGTGTCACCAGCACCACCGTAATTCCATTTTTACCGAGTGACTGAAAAAGTGCCATGACGTCGACGCTGGTTTTTGAATCGAGATTTCCAGTCGGCTCGTCGGCCAGAATAAGTTTCGGCTCACCGACGAGCGCGCGGGCAATGGCGACGCGCTGTTGCTGTCCGCCAGAAAGCTGATTGGGCAAATGATCCATTCGATCGCCAAGAGCGACTCGTTCGAGCGCCGCGCGTGCGCGTTCGGCCCGCTGGTTGGTGGGTAGCCCCTGATAGAGCAAAGGCAACTCGACGTTTTCAAGCGCGCTGGTACGCGCCAGCAAGTTGAAATTCTGAAATACAAAGCCGAGCTGCCGATTGCGAATCTCGGCGAGTTGATCACGGCTGAGCTGAGAGACTTCGTTGCCGCCCAAAAAATAGCGGCCGCTGGTGGGGCGATCGAGACAGCCGACGAGGTTCATCAAAGTAGACTTCCCCGACCCCGACGAACCCATGATGGCGACAAATTCGCCGCTCGAGATCTTGAGCGACACGCCGGCAAGCGCCTGCACCAACACGTCGCCCATGTGGTAATTCTTGACCACTTGCTCGAGCTCGATGAGCTCGCGCGGCATGCGCTAAAGCCCGCGCCCAAAGGGGGAGCGTGGTGACGCCGATTTGGCCGATTTGTCGAGCGAATCAGTAATCACCAAATCGCCAACCTTGAGTTCGCCAGAGACGATTTCGGTGACGCTGCCGTCGGAAAGCCCAGTCTTAACAGGACAGGGATCTGCTCTGTGCTGTTTCAATAAATAGAGCGTGCGCTCATTTGGTTTGCCATGTCCGCTGCGCGGTGGAGCGGGCGCGTCGGCCGGACGAAAGCGCAGTGCACTGTTCGGCACTTTGAGAACATCGTCCTTTTCGGCGTAGACAAAAGTGATGTTGGCGGTCATTCCCGGTTTCAGTTTTAGATCGCTGTTGTCGACGTCGATGACAGCATCGTAAGTGACTACATTTTGTACAGTTGTTGGAGCGTTGCGTACCTGCCGGATGGCGCCATGAAATCGCTCGTTCGGATAGGCATCGACGGTAAACGTAGTCGCCATGCCGGCTTGCAATTTGCCGACGTCGGCTTCGGCAACGCTGGAGTCGACCTGCATTTTTTTCAAATCTTCGGCAATCGTGAACAGCGTCGGCGCCTGTAGCGCAGCCGCGACGGTTTGTCCGACGTCGACGTTGCGCGAAATCACCACGCCGTTTATCGGCGAGCGAATGGTGGCGTAGCTGAGGTTGATCTCGGCCTGGTGCAGCGCCGCTTTGGTCTGCTCGAGCGCGCCTTCGACGGCGGCGATCTGCGCCCGTGCCGCTTCATAATTGGCTTCGGCGGTGTCGAGATCGGCCTGCGCGGTGAGATTCTGCTGGTGTAGTTTTAGCGCGCGGTCGTATTGCCGTTTGGCATCGGCGGCTTGAACTTTGGCTTTGGCCAGGTTGGCCGCTGCCGCCATGCGATTGGCGCGCCCCTGCTCGACGGCAGCGCCAAACAGCTGAGGATCGAGCTTGGCAATCAACTCCCCTTTTTTTACCGCGGTATTAAAATCGGCGTGGAGTTCAGCGATACGGCCCGAGACTTGCGCGCCCACCTGCACCGTCACCAGTGCCGATAGCGTTCCAGTGGCGGTGACTTTGGCCACCAACCGGCCGCGCTCCACCGCCGTTGTGGCGAACTTGGCGCCGCTATTCGAACGCCAACCGCAGCTCGCAAGCAGCGCCGCTGCAGCCAGTATCCGCGCTTCTGCTCGGAAAAATTGGCATCCGCTCATGGTCGAGGCAAAGTATAGCCATGAGCGGAGAAGATTTCGGCAAGTTCTTTCTGCGGCTTGTGGTGGGCGGTTTGATGCTGTTTCACGGCATTAGCAAATTGCGGCACGGCATTGCCCCGATTCCGCAAATGGTGCTTTCGCATGGGTTGCCGCATCCGGTTGCTTATTTGGTGTACGTTGGCGAAGTGGTGGCGCCGCTGCTCATCGTCGTTGGTTTCTGGGCGCGCCCGGCTGCGTTGGCGATCGTCGTCAACATGATCTTTGCAGTCTGGCTGAGCCACACGCATGATCTTTGGCACGTCGGTAAAGGCGGCGGCTACGCGCTCGAACTGCAAGCATTCTATCTGTTCGGTGGCCTCGCTGTCATGCTGCTAGGCGCCGGGAGACTGTCGCTCTCGAAGGGAGTCGGAAAACTGAATTAAAAACATGTAAGCGTTCATGCTCACCGGCCCGTGCACCCTGAGCGAAGCGCAGCGAAGTCGAAGGGCGAAACA
>JAHFDU010000330.1 GCA_023248835.1 Myxococcales bacterium
GCGGTCGACGAAGCGCTCGCCGGGTTTTGCGATCACGTGCAAGTGATCATCCATTTCGACAATTCGATTACGGTCGAGGACAACGGCCGCGGCATGCCGGTCGACATCCACAAGACCGAAAACCGGCCGGCGCCTGAAGTCATCATGACGGTGCTGCACGCCGGCGGAAAGTTCGATCACGGCAGCTACAAAGTCTCAGGCGGCCTGCACGGCGTCGGTGTCAGCGTCGTCAATGCGCTCTCGGAGTGGGTGAAGCTCGAAATTCGCAAGGGCGGCAAAGTGTACTATCAAGAGTATCGTCGCGGTGATCCGGCCACTGAATTCAAACAGATTGGTGTCACCGATCGTTCGAGCGGCACCAAAGTCACTTTCAAGCCCGACACCACGGTTTTTCGCATCACCGAATTTTCGTTCGACACGCTGTGCCAGCGTATGCGCGAGTTGTCGTATCTGAACAAGGGCCTTTCGATCTCGATTCTCGACGAGCGGCAGGACAAACGACAGGATTTCAAATTCGCCGGCGGCGTCTCGTCATTCGTCGAAGATCTCAATAACTCCAAAGTGGTGGTCAACGACAAGCCGATCCATTTTTCGGGAACTCCCGACGAAAAGGCGGGCATCGAAGTCGAAGTTGCAATTCAGTGGAACGATTCCTACTCCGAAAATATTTTTTGTTTCACCAACAACATCAAAAATAAAGATGGCGGCACCCATCTCACCGGTTTTCGCCAAGCGCTGACCCGCACCATCAACGCCTACGCCACCACCAACAACATGTTGAAGGATCTGAAGCAGGCATTGTCGGGCGCCGACCTGTCAGAGGGACTGACCACGGTGCTGTCGATCAAGCACCCCGATCCGAAATTTTCTAACCAGCCCAAAGACAAACTGGTGTCCTCTGAAGTCACTGGGATCGTCGCCACGGTGGTCAATGATCGACTGGGTACGTGGCTAGAAGAGCACCCGAAAGAATCAAAATCGATCATCGCCAAGTGCGTGCTGGCGGCGCGGGCGCGAGAAGCGGCACGCAAAGCGCGCGACATGGTGCAGCGCAAGGGTGCGCTCGATTCCTCGTCGCTGCCGGGGAAATTGGCCGACTGTCGCGAGCGCGACCCGGCCAAGGCCGAACTGTTCATTGTCGAGGGTGATTCGGCCGGTGGTTCAGCCAAGCAGGGCCGCGATTCGCAGTTTCAGGCGATCTTGCCGCTGCGCGGAAAAATTCTGAACGTCGAAAAAGCGCGCCTCGACAAGATGCTCTCCTCTGAACTTATCGCGACGCTGATCACCGCGCTCGGTTGCGGCGTCGGTGAAGACAAAGACGTTTCGAAGTTGCGCTACCACCGCATCATCATCATGACCGACGCTGACGTCGACGGCAGCCACATTCGCACTCTGCTCTTGACCTTCTTTTACCGGCAGTATCCGGAACTAATTCGCCGTGAGCTCGACGGCAAAGTGGCGCACCATCTTTTCATCGCGCAGCCGCCCTTGTTTAAGGTCAAGAAGGCCAAGCGCGAGCTCTATCTCAAAAACGAGCAGGCGCTCGAAGACTATCTTTTGCGCAGCGCTACCGAAGAGGTCAAGTTGGTGGCGCCGCGACGCAGCGTCGAGGGCCAGGAGCTGTTGGCGCTTGGCAAGCGATCGCTCAGGTACGCCCATGTACTGGCGCAAATCGAGAAAAAAGCCGACAGCCGCATCATCGATGCACTGGTCGGTGCGTCGAAATTAACCAAAGAAGATCTGCAAGATCAGGCGGCGACCAGTTTGGCGCTCGGCCGCATGCAGCAGTATTTCAATCGCTTTTCGCCCGAACTTGCGGCGGTGGAATTTGAACTCAAGCGCGATCAAGAATTCGGGGGTTTCAAGATTGTTTGTCCGGCGCGCTACGGCGGCGCGCGCAAACACACGGTGGTCGATTTTGCCTTTCTCGATTCGCCCGAGTACGAAGAGCTGCGCCGGTTGGCCGCCGATTTTTCCAATTTCGGCACCCCGCCCTATCGGCTCGAACCGATGGCGGAGGGCGGCGCCGCGATCGATCTGCCGCGCATCGACAAGCTCGGCGAGACCTTAGACGGCATCGGCCGCAAGGGCTTGCAGATTTCGCGTTACAAGGGCCTGGGTGAAATGAACGCCGAACAGTTGTGGGAAACGACGATGGATCCAACCGTGCGGACGCTACTTGAAGTGCACGCCGACGATCTCAACGCCGCCGAGCAGATTTTCTCCAAACTTATGGGCGAAGAGGTCGAGCCCCGCCGCGCCTTCATCGAACAGAACGCGCTCAATGTCCGCAACCTCGATATTTAGACGGGCGCGATGGTGTTTGTTGGCCTTGGGTGTTTCCTGCCATCACAAAGATCGGTCACCGACGGAGCAATGCGTTCAGATTTGCAAGAAGCTGACTGGCTGCGAAAAGGGTTCGTGGACGAATTCAGATGAGAACTGTTGGCAAGACTGCACGAATGCGCTCAAAGATCGTCGGCAACGCAAGGCCTATTTGTGCGTCGCCCGAGCAAATGGTTGCAGCGCGATGGAGAAGTGTCGAGTTCCATAGCCATGCAGGTCTCCGCCCTATAAGCGGGAACGCCCACCCTGTGACCCCGGTTGACGGCACGCCCACCCCCTCCTGCCAACCGAAGCGACTGCTATGTGCAAAAACTATCGGCAAGCAGCGCAGAAAAGTTGCGCGAAAAGATCACTTTTTTCTTTGATCCAAGAACCATTCGCAAAAAAGCTTAATGCCAGTTTCGATCGGCACTTTTGGCGCATAGCCGAGCTCGCGGCCGGAGAGGCTAACGTCAGCATAGGTAATCGGCACATCGCCCGGCTGGTCGGGCTGCCGATCTAGAATTGCGCGTTGATGCAGACTCTCTTCGAGGAGCTCAACCAGATGCGAAAGCGTGGTAGTCCTGCTGCCGCCTAAATTGTAAACGCGAGGCTTATCACCGACGGTGTGATCAATTGCTGCGATGAGGCCGTCGACAATGTCGGTGATGTAAGTGTAGTCGCGGGCGCTTTGACCGTCGCCAAAAACCGGCAGCGGCTTTTGCGCGCAAATCAGATCCGCAAATTTGTGAATTGCCATCTCGGGACGCTGGCGCGGACCGTAGACGGTAAAGAAACGAAGCGCCGTGGTGGCAATGCCGTAGAGATCGGAAAAATTAGAGCAAAAGAGCTCGCCGGCTCGTTTCGACGCGGCGTAGGGCGACGCCGGGCGCAGCGCTGGATCGGATTCGCAAAATGGTACTTGGCAGTGCGATCCATAGACCGAAGAGGACGAGGCGAAAACGAAACGCTTGACGTTGTGGCGCCGACAAGCTTCGAGAAGCAATACCGTACCTTCGACATTGACGCGGGCGTAGCGCAGCGGCTGCGCAATCGAGGGGCGCACCCCGGCCAGCGCGCCGAGATGAACCACAACATCGAATCGGTGCGATGACAAGATTTTTTCGGTCGCTTCAGCATCGAGAAAATCCAAGCGCGAAAATTCAATTCGCGAAAGACCGTCGAGGGTACCGAGATTGCGCTGGTGCAGCGCTGCCGGATAGAGGGTTTCGTCAAAATTGTCGATGCCGATAATGCTGTCGCCTCGGGCCTGCAAGCGCGTCGCCAGATGCGAACCGATGAAGCCGGCGATGCCGGTCAGTAAAATCTGCACCGAGACAAATTAGCACGCTGTCTTCAGGCACAGAAGATACTCGACGTTGCCCGCCGGTCCGCGAATCGGCGATTCAACCGCTCCGACAACCGCGCAGCCGAGCGCAATCGCGGCCGCCTCGCATTTTTGCACGCAGGCCTGTCGCGCCGCATCTTCGCGCACTACGCCGCCCTTGCCGACCTGTCCTTTTCCGACTTCGAACTGCGGCTTGCAAAGCGCGACGATGACGCCGCCCGGTTTGATCGCTTCGACAAGTTTAGGCAACACCAGCGTCAGCGAAATGAAAGACACGTCGCACACCACCCACTCCGGCACAAAGGGCAGAGTCGCAACATCGAGGTGACGGATGTTTTGTCGCTCGATTGATACTACGCGTGCGTCCTGCTGCAGTTTCCAGGCGAGCTGGCCGTAGCCGACATCGACCGCGCAGACGCGTGCGCAGCCCGACTGCAACAAACAGTCGGTAAAGCCGCCGGTGGAGGCGCCAACATCGAGCGCGGATTGACCGCGCACGACGAGTGCGAAATGGTCGAGCGCTTTTTTGAGTTTAAGACCGCCACGCGAAACATAGGGTAGCGGCTCGCCGCGCAGTCGCAGTTCGGCGTCAAGCTCAATGAGCGCTCCCGCTTTGTCGACCATTTTGTCGTCGACCAATATCTGCCCGGCCAGGATCAGCGCTTGGGCGCGAGTTCGCGTTTCGGCAAGTCCGGCTTCCAGCACTCGCTTGTCGAGACGCTCCCGCTTCATTGGTTTGAGTTCACAGCGGTTGGCAGTATAAGAGAAGGGCATGCAGCCATGGGCAGAGAATTTTTATACGATCCTGTTCAAGGGCGACAATTTGCCGATCGCCTTCATGCTTTTTCTTGTCGGGTTTTTTCTGATTTGGGGGCTCAGACAAGCCAGACGAACCGATCGACTCTCTGCCGGTCTCGACGAAAAAGAAAAACGCGAGGCGATCGTTTCTGATCTCGAG
>JAHFDU010000027.1:0-2746 GCA_023248835.1 Myxococcales bacterium
CGAGAACAAGTCGAGTCTGCCCTTCGACAAGCTCAGGGCGAGCGGAGCGTGGGGGCTTCGCAAACCGATCTGCCGCCCCTAACTTCTTGAGCGCTGCTTCTTTTTTCGCGGCGCTTTCGATTCGATTTTGCGCTGGGCGATTTTCTTGCGCAGGGTGTTGCGGTTAAGGCCGAGCATGTGAGCGGCCTTGATTTGATTGTGGGCCGAGCGCTCGAGCACCAACTGGATGAGTGGCCGCTCGACCCGCGACAGCACCTCTTCGTAGAGGTCCTCCATCGGATAGCCTTCCATTCTCTCGAGCAGGGTGCGAATTTTCGAGCGCACCATCTCTTCGAACGACAGCTGCTCGAGCGGAATGCGCTCCTCTACCGTCGGCAGCACCGCTTCGACATCGCCGAGATCGACACTCGAACGGCGGCGGCGCAAACAGAGACGGCGCACCACGTCGCGCAGCTCGGCGATGTTGCCGGGCCATGGATAGTGCTGCAATCGATCGAGCGCGCGCCGACTCCAGTGCAGGCGCTCAAGGCCCATCTCAAGCGCTTCACATTTCGAAAAATGGTCGATCAAGAGCGGAATGTCTTCCGGGCGGTGGCGCAACGGCTGGAGCTGAATGCGCAGCGATTTGAGCCGCTCAAAAAGTTCGGCGTCGAATAGCTCATCGGCAACCACGCCGTCGAGTGCGCCGGAGGTGACGGCGAAGATACGAACATCAATCGTGTCGCCGCTTTGTGCCGGGCGCTGTTTGAGCACGCGCAAAAGTTTTTTTTGCGAACCGCGTCCGACGTGCGCGATCTCTTTGACCATCAAAGTGCCGCCGAGCGCACGCTCGAGCTTGTCGTCGACGCGGGTGGCGGCATCGTCGGGATCGACGCGAACAAAACGGCGCTGGGCGCGCGCCGAGAGCGCGTGAAGCAGACGGGCGACGCGCTCTCGGCCGGTGCCGCGTTCGCCTTCAATCAGAATCGGCGAGTCGGTGTGGGCCGCTTCGCTGATGCGGTCGCGCAGTTCGATCATCGCCGGCGACTCGCCGAGTAGTTCCTTGTCTAGGTGTGTGACCGCTGACATGAGGACGGGCATTAAGCGACAGGTTGCGCGCCGCTGTCAACGCCCAGCTGAGAAAGGTCACGAAAATATTTTTGCGCAATCGTTTTTACTTGCAAAGGATCCATCAGCGCGAAGGCGCGTTCGCGCACGCCGGCTGAATCGCGCAGCCCTTTGGTGTACCAAGCCACCGCTTTGCGCAGTTCGTGCACCAGCTTCTTGGGTGGTGCGTGCGCACTGATGTAATCGACGTGGCGATCGAAGACGCGGGCGCGCTCGTCGCAACTCGGACGGCCGGGATCGCTTCGGCCCTGCAGCCGCTCATTGATCGAGCGAAACAGCCAGGGATTGCCAAGCGCGCCGCGGCCAATCATCACCGCGTCACAGCCAGTCTGCTCTCGCATGGCAAAGTAGTCGTCGACGGTGAGCACGTCGCCATTGCCGACCACCGGGATTTCACTCGGCACCGCGGCCCGCACCGCGGCGATGACGGCGCGATCGGCGCGACCCGAAAACCCCTGCACTCGGGTGCGACCATGCACGGTGATCATCGCGGCGCCAGCTTCGACCATGGCGACCGCAAATTCGGGCGCGTTCAAATGGCGCTCGTCCCAGCCCGAGCGATGCTTGACGGTGACAGGCAAATGCTCAGGCACTGCGCTGCGCACTGCGCGCACCAGCGATTGTGCCAGCGCGGGTTCACGCATCAACGCCGAACCGCAGGCGCCAGCGACCACGCGTTTGGCCGGGCAGCCCATGTTGATATCGACGAGCGAAGCGCCGATGTCGACCGCCATTTCGGCGGCCCGCGCCATGCGCTCCTCTTCGCGGCCAAAGATTTGCACCCCAAACCGTCGGCCGTGCAGCGACGGTGTCAATTTATCGATGGTTTTGGCCGCGCCTTCGGTGAGCGCGTGCGCTGACAAAAATTCGGTGATGGTGAGGCCGACGCCCATCTCTTCGCAGATGGTGCGAAACGGCAGATCGGTCACCGCCGCCATCGGCGCCAGCAAAATCGGCGAAACTTCGAGCGCTCCAATTCGCACAGCTGCTGTTTAGCACAAAGACCCTGTGGTAGTCTCTGCGGCCATGTTTGCGCGACGGTTTTTTTTAGCTTTTGTCGAGACGCCGGAACGACGGATTTTGACCGCGCTGATGATGCTGTGCGCGATGATCTACATTCCATTTGCCGGCAACTACGGCATGTGGGACCCGTGGGAAACGCACTACGGCGAAGTCGCGCGCCAGATGGCCGAGCGCAAAGACTACATCAGTCTGTGGTGGCCGGGTTCGCCGCAGGATCGCAGTGAGTTTTTTTCCAAACCAGTGTTCACGTTTTGGCTGCTCGCACTTTCGATGAAGCTCGGTGGCTTGGAAGGCGGTTGGTGGCGCCACGTCGATCCGGCGTCGATAGCCAATTCCTGGCGTGTCGAATGGTTGGCGCGTTTGCCGATGATTCTGCTTGGCCTGGCCTCTGTCTGGGCGGTGTGGGAGCTGGTGCGTCGCCTCGCCGGAAATCGCGCCGCGCTCGTCGCTGCGTTGGTACTCGCCACCTCGTCCCATTGGTTGCTGATTTCGCGTCAGGTGATGACCGACATGCCGTTTGTTGCGCTGATGACGATTGCGCTCTGTCTCGGCGGGCTGGCGTTGCTACTTCCCGACGAGGAGCGTGAGGCGCCGCTTGCCCGCGGTCGACTCTTTT
>JAHFDU010000027.1:2756-19697 GCA_023248835.1 Myxococcales bacterium
GATGCTGGTTGCGACCATTCACCAAGATGCAGTGGTAACGATTGGTCGCACCCAGCTGCGCATTTACGGCTGGGCAGTGATGCTGATCTATTTCATCGCTTCGCTGGGTGTTTTCGCCTGGTGCTTTTTTGCCAAGAATCGCCGCCAATTCTATCTATTGATCGCCTATCTATTGTGCGGCGGAGCGACGCTGGCCAAAGGGCCGGCCGGTCTGCTGCTGCCTGGTCTCATCTTGGTGCTCTTCCTGGTGCTCGACGGCCGCTGGCGTGAAATTTTGTCGCTCGAATTGCCGCGCGGCGTGCTGGTGTTTTTCGCCTGTGCCTGGCCCTGGTACCACGCCATGCTGATCAAACACGGCATGGCTTTTTGGAATGAATTTATCGGTGACAACTACGTCCACCGTGCTTCGGGTCGCCACGGCGATCGCGGCATGTTCGAGTACTACATTCAGTACATCGGCTACGGCATGTTCCCCTGGTCGGGCATCGCGACGCTAGCGCCGCTGTGGGCGTTTTTCAAACTCGAGAAAAAAGACGATCCACGCCGCCGCCTGATTACGTTCGCGTTGATTTGGTTCCTGGTCGACTTCGGCGTGGTGTCGCTGGTCAACACCAAGTTTCATCACTACATCCTGCCGGCGCTGCCGGCGCTGGCGATTCTTTGCGGACTGCTCATCGACGAACTTTTGACGGCGCCGAGCTATGTTCACAAACTTGGTCTGGCGCTCATCGCGGTGCCCGTGGTGTTTTTGTGCGGGCGCGATTTGGCCGCTTTTGCGCCGCGCATTCTGTGGCTGTTCAACTACGACTATGTCAATGCGCCCGGCACCGGTCGTCCCTGGCCGCTGGTTGCCAGCTACGGCAGCCGCTACGAATATGGCCCTCTGCTTTATCTATTTACGGCGCTCGCAACCTTGGGCACTGCAGCGCTCGCTGCTCTGGCCTGGCGCCGGCAGACCGCACCGCCGACAGCTGAGAATGTCGAAGGCGGGCCGTACCATGAGACTTCCCCGAGTGAGACTCCGTCGCTGCGTTCGCCGCCGAGTGCGCGGCTGGTGTGGCTGTTAGCAGCGAGCTTTTTCGCGGCGCTGCTGGCAGCTATTCTTGCAGGACCTGCGACTCCCCACGGCCAGGCGCCGACGATTCCGCGCCTGCTCTGGCTGGTGCCGACGTTGCTCGCACTGTCTTTTGGCTTGCTTTTGTGGCGCAGCTTGGGCGAGAAATTCTCGCCGGTACTGACGACGATGACCGCGGTCGCGATTGTGTGGTCCGGTTTCTTGCTCGACAAATTTATCGTCGATCTATCGCCGCACTGGAGTCAAAAGCACGTCATCGCTCGCTACTACGCCGAGCGACAGAGCGAAAAAGAGCCGTTGATTGCTTGGCAACTTTATTGGCGCGGCGAAAATTTCTATTCACGCAATGACATCTACCGCGCGCAAGAGCAGACCGAAAAGACGGTTTTTCTAGGCGAGCGCAACGAAGAAAAACTAAAAACCTATTTTTCGACCCACAAGGGAAGACGGGTCTTTTTTGTGGTCGAGCGCGCCCGCTTTGAATCGCTGCGCAACTTGTTACCAACCGAAGCGCGCCAGTCGCTCCACATCATTGACGAGACCAACAACAAGATCTATCTGGCGGTGGCTAATATTTAGCCGACAGCTTACAGCCGACAGCTTACAGTTTCGGAGACGGAAGACGCCGGATCTAGGCTGAAATCAGTCGGGTAGACCCGAGAGTTGCCCCTCGGGTCTACCCGACTGATAGCGGATCTAGTCGACAGTCGAGAGTCTACAGTCGAGAGTTTTCGGAGACGGAAGAGGCCGGGAATGTGGTCAAAGCCAATGCCGTTCGCTTAAGACCCCAAATCCGTCCGTCCTCTAGCTTGTGCTTCGACAAGCTCAGCATAATCGGGAGGACTTATGGCCGCTCATCCTGAGCCTGTCGAAGGACTCCTCGCTTCGCGTTCCGCTCAGCATGCGTGGTCCTAAGCCTCCCGTTCAAAGAATCCGATCCCCGCTGTCGGCTGTAAGCTGTCGGCTGTTGGCTTCTGTCGGTTTCATCGGTCCGGTCCGAATCGCAGGGTTGCGATCACTAGATCGTGAAGGCCAGATACTTCGATCGCAAAGACGAACGCACACAACACTGCCAGTGCAAGGGACGCCGCAGAACGCAAGCTGCGCGCACAAGCTTGCGCGATCCATAGCACCGCCAACGTTCCGCCAGAAAGCAGAACAATCGCCAGCGCCACCGCGCGATTGTGGGCGCCAAGCGCGGCGAGAGCGAAAATCGCCGCGACTGGAAACAGAAACAGCACTTCCGACGGTGGCCGCCGCGGCATTCCGTCACGCCGCCAACAAACCACGAAAAATGCCATCCAGTAGCCGAACGCGATCAGCACAGCACATGCGCGCGTCAATACCTTTTCCAGCTGCGCCAGTCCCTCCCTACCGCTCGAGCGCTCGACCGCATCGGCCGACTGTGCCAGCGCTTGGTAGGTTACGCGCGCGGCAAAGTAATGGTGCTGCTTGGTGAGCAGATCGGCGCGCAGTTTTTTTCCGCGCCAGCTCCACGGATTTGCCAGACGGGCATCGAGCACGAGCAGGCGATCAAGCGCCAAGGAATCCTTGCCGCACTCGGCGTAGCTCGAAGCAAGACGAAAAAGCGCTTCGTCAGCGAGCGCAAAATTGGGCGTCGCCTTGAGCAGCGCTTCGAGTCGCTCGGCACGCTGCTCGGCGAGTAGATTGCTGCTCGTCACTGCGAAAAATTCTTGCAACGCGACTTCGCCCGACTTGAGCGCGTGTGACAGAAAATCCACGCGCGCCTTTGCCCGACGCCACAGATGACTCTGCGGAAAACGGCGCAGCAGCTCTTGGTAGAGCACTTGAGCGCGGGTGGGCGCACCGATTTTGTTCTCGCAAATCTGCGCTGCCTCAAACAGCGCCTCATCGGCAATCACGCCATCGTCTTTAGCGAGCTCCATCAGGGCGTCGCGGGCGCCGACAACATCGCCGGCGGCTTCGCGAGCGATGGCATCGGCAAATCTGGTTTCAGGGGTGGCGGCCGATAGTACTGCGAGAAGCAGGATCATTTCGCGCGCAGTGCCGCCTGAATCATCTTCTCGGTTTTGGCATGGTCGCCCGGGTAGCGACTGAGGTACTGGTAGGTCATTTCTCCGTCGGGGCGTACCACAATCGCGCCGCCCTGCTGGAGCGGCTCGCCTTTGGTGCTGCCTTGATAGTTGCAGTGCAAAATCGCGATCGCTCCTTTCCACAATAGGCCGGGATGAACAATGGTTTTGAGCCCGCGGCGCATGCCGAGCAGCCGATACGACTCGAGCTTCTCGTCACAATAGACCGGAATTTCGAGGCCGACTTTTTTGCGAAAACCGGCGACAAAATTTGGCGCACCCGATCCGACCACTGCCAGATCGACGCCCGCTTCTTGCAGTGATTTGACGTGCGGCCGCAACGCGGCCACTTGCTGTTGGCAAAACAGTCAACCAAAGTGACGCACAAACAGCACCAGCGCCGGTCGCGTTTGCCAGAGTTCCCCCAAGCGGTGCGGCGCGCCGTCGCCGTCGACCACGGTGACTTCGGCAAGACCGTCAGGCAGCTTTGCCACGACCACGCTCCTTTTTGGGCAGCGGCAGCGCTACCATTCCGACTTCGTCGCCGACACTGATCCCGAGTGCTTTGACGGTTGCCTCTTCGAGACCAAGACCGTTCTCGTCGACGACGAAACGGGTCGAAACCACAGAAAAATGCGGCGCAGTGGGTCGCTCGATTGCGACCAGCGCCCGCGATTTGCCCTCGATGGTGGGCAGGATGCGCTGAATCTTCAGCCTTGCGGTTTCGTGCACCAGCGAAATCTCGTCGGTCTTGGCGACAAAATGCGGCCCGCCGTCGAACGGGTCGATGCGCTCGGCATAATTGAAGCCGATTTGCCTGAGCATGGTTTCGACGCTCTTGGTGTCGGTGCCGACTTGGCCGATCATCTCCTGCACCCGTTTTGGCAGCAGCGAAAGATAGATCGAATCGGCGGGGAAGAGCGATCGAATAAATTCTTTGTTGGTTTGCGAAATCCGGTCCGCCTCTTGATAACTCATGCCGATAAAGTGGCGACCGATCGACTCCCACACCACCGAGCTGCCGTCCGTCTCCAGTGGTGGCAAGAGTTCCGACAGCACTTCGTCGCGAAAACAGGCACGGTGCAGGCCGATGAACAGAAACCGACCGAACGACAGCAATTTCCCCAAACCCTCGGGGTGGCGGCGGTACTCGGGCAGTACCACCAGTCCGCCGATCTCAGTGGGTCCGTTGTAGTTGTAGCCAATGCGCAGCACGCGATGGATGAAATGCTTGTCGAGCGTTTCAGAATAGCGCTCGTCGGTCATGACGTTAAAAAAAATATGCGGCGCACGCCGAGTGCCGTGCTGAGCGTGGATCATCGAGGTGCCGATCAAACGCTTTTTGTCTTGGTCGCAAAGCACAAAAAGATAGAGCCGCTTGAACGGATCGAGCTGCGCTGAAAACGATCGACGCGAATGCTCGATCAGCTTTTCTAGCACCGTACGATCGTTGGGCAGATTGACGGTGTCGAGATGAATGGCCACCTGCTCAAGCTCGTCAAGATCGCCAGGCAGTACTTCGCGCAAGAGGAACATCGTGACCGCACGCTACACCGCAGCCGGGCGCGAGTCGAGCGGGCGCCGCTCAGCCCCGCTCAGCCCTCGACTATTGGCTTCGGTTGGGCTATAGCGCCTACAGCACGATGGCACGGGCGATTTTTGCGATTGCGATGTTGGTTTTTTCGCTGCCAACTGAGGCTGACGAGCCGGTGGATTGTAGCGGCAACTCGCTGCAATCCGAAGCCCAATCGGTATTGCCGATCGGTGACGACACCAGCCGAAAAGTTGAGATTGCGGTCGAAGGCGAAACCTTGGCCATCTCGCTCGCAGCCGGTCAAGACGTGCGGTTCGTGCGCCGATTTGTGTTGCCTCCGTCGTGCCCGGCGCGCATCCAGCTGGTGCGGGCGGTGGTGGCGAGCTGGGCCGGCACCACCGCGACGGTAGCGGTGGCAACCGACCCGCCGCGTTTGCCCTCGCCCCGTGCGGTCGACTGTGAACTTGACGCGGCCTTTGTCGGGTCGCTGGCACAAACATCCTTCGCCGCCGGCGGTGAATTGAGCTTTCGCTTGACCAAGCCGCGCGCCGGCTGGGCATCGCGCCTCTCTCTACTCGGACAAGGGCCGCATCACATCGCGCTAGGTGGCGGCAGCGCCGGTTTCGGTCACGCCGCTCTCGGCGCCGGGGCGGGCTATCGCCTTGATTGGCGACGCCTGCAACTTGAATTCATCGGCCAGGCCTGGCTCGCCCTTTTGTACGTGAACGGACGAGATTTCGTTGCCAACTACAGCGCGATCGATTTTGACTTCGGCCTTAGTGCTGCGCTCCGCGGCACCATCAAGTGGGGACCGGTGCGACCCTTTATTGCCGTCGAATTGCTCGGTTGGCTGCGCCCCGAGCAGATTCGCGCAAGCGGCAGCGCAGCCACCCAGGCGAGCTTGCCTCAGATCGAGGTGCTGTTCGTCGCCGGCGTCGGATACGACCTTTGGGCTGAAAAAAAAGGCCGCAAAAAAAATGGGCTACGATGAAAGGTTTCGGTCGACCACGGCAACTAGGGAGCAGAGACGAGGCCGAAGCCATCGATGCCGCAACTGTCAGCGCTGTGACCAAGAGCGAGCCCGAAGTTGCGCTCGAGTGGGGAGCGATCTACGAAGCGCACGCCCGCAAGGTCGCCTCCTGGGTCACCCGGCTTTCGCCTGAGCTCGACGCCGAAGACGTAGTGCAGGAGGTGTTTTTGACGGTGCGCGACAAGCTGCCCGAGTTTCGCGGCGAAGCCAAGCTGACCACCTGGCTTTTCCGCATCACCCAAAACGTGGTGCGCGATCGCGGGCGCCAAGAGTGGCGGCGAAAATTGCGTCACCTTTTCTTTGGCGAGGCCATGCATTCGCAACCGCGCTCGACTCCGATCGAAAGTTTTGAACAGAAAGAGCGTGCCCAGGTTGTCTATCAGGTACTCGACCAGTTGCCCGCGCTGCCGCGCACGGTGCTGATCCTGTTCGAAATGGAAGAGCTCTCTGGCAGCGAAGTGGCCGAGCTTGTCGGCAAGAGCGAGGCGGCTGTTTGGGTGGTGCTGCACCGGGCGCGCAAGCAGTTTCGCGCTCGCTTGCAAGCGGAGTTCCCGGAGCGATTTGACCAACTTTTGCCCTCTGTCAGGAGCGCGGCCGATGGAAACTAGATCCCCTCAAGTCGAGCGGGAAGACGCAGCGGTCGGCGATCTTCTCCGATCGGCGCGGGCCGAGGTACCGTCGGAGATGGCGCTGCGGCGGGTGCGCCATCAGATTGAAAACTCGCTTGCGCGCGCCAAGTTCTCGCCACATTGGCGATTGGCTGCGGTTGTTGTCGCGGTATTGCTCGTCGCCACTGCCGGGTGGAAGTTGCGCACGCATCGAGAGGCGCCCCCGGCGATCGCCCATGCCCCGATCGCGCCAAGCGCAGCGCCGACTCTCGAACCCGCTGCGCATCTGTTGCAAACTGGAGCCGCGCCGCAGGAAGTGCGATTTGGCGGTGTGCGAATCCAAACAGCCGCGCATTCGCGGGTCGCGATCTTGAACGTGCCGCCACTGGTGGTAGCGGTTTACGAAGGGCGTACCACGCTTTTTGTAGGCGGTGGCGAGCAAGTGGTCATGGCGGGTGAAATTGCCGATCAAAACGGAGTGCGGCAACTTTTGCAGGCCGACTGCGACAGGCTGCAGCAGGCACTCGGCTCTCAAGCCTTGGACTGCGAGCCTCATCGCCCCCTTCGACCCTTCGACACGCTCAGGACTCAGGGCGAGCGGATGAGTGACTCTCCCGTTCATGATGACCCTTCGCTCCTTCGACAGGCTCAGGGCGAGCGGAAGAGTGACCCGGCCATTCCTCCCCCTGGTCCTGCTGACCCTTCGACAAGCTCAGGGCAATCGGGTCGAAGCACGCAAGACATCGACGATCCTGCGCTTGTCCCAACCCCGACTGAAACCAAAGAAGTTGCGCCAGAACCGGCGATCGCGACCGAAGCGCGGCTACTTGACGAGGCCAACCAACTTTTGCGCAAACAGCACCGGCCCAAAGCGGCGCTCGAGCGACTCGCCGATCTCAAATCGCGCGTCCCCGAGGGGGAGCTGCAGCCAGAGCGGCAGCTTTGTGAACTCGATGCGCTGATGGCACTTGAAAAAAGAGAGCACGCACTGACGCTGCTCGACTCGATGTCGCTTGCGCCTCGGTCAACCGCACGATCGCTCGAACTCTTGGTGCTGCGCGGCGAGCTGCGCGCCAATGTTCACCGCTACAGCGACGCAGTGGCCGATTTCTCAGCCGCACTTGCCGAGGCGACGGGATCGCTGCTCGAGCGCG
This sequence comes from Myxococcales bacterium, assembly GCA_023248835.1. Classification (GTDB taxonomy): domain Bacteria; phylum Myxococcota_A; class Polyangia; order Palsa-1104; family Palsa-1104; genus JAHFDU01. The sequence continues at coordinate 10,212 of JAHFDU010000027.1, forward strand.
CGCTCTACGGCCGCGGCATCTGTCTTAAGCGAGCGGGCCGCGTCGACGAAGCCAAGCGAGATTTTGGCGCCTATCTCACTAAATTTGCCGATCGGCCGCGCGCCGCCGCAGTGAAAAATGAAGTTGGAACGATCGAAAATGAAAAAAATCCGTAAGGTTTTCTGCATCCGCGGCAACCAGGAAGAAAAGGAGCCAACATGAAGCCTCTCTCTTTTTCATTCTTGTTCTTGTGCGCGCTTTCCGCCTGCGTCGGCAGGCACCTCATCGGTGACACCGGGCCCAATCCACCCGACGCATCGACGCCAGATTCATCGACGTCGTCCAAAGTCTGCGGTGGGCTCGCCAACTTGCCCTGTCCTTCGGGCTACTGGTGCGACGTGCCGCCAGGAGCGAATGGCCAATGCGGCTTTTTCGACCAGACCGGCACCTGCGTACCAACAGGCACAGGTTGCATCGCCGTCTCTATTCCTGTCTGCGGCTGCGATGGAAAAAACTACGGCAATGACTGCGAGCGGCAGAACGCCAGCGCCCAGCTCGCACACAAAGGCCTCTGTAGTGCGCCGAGGCGTTGCGGCTACAGCAGCTGCATGTGCGACCCGGGCCAGATCTGCCAGTCTGGTATATGCGTTGCAGTAGCCAAGACTTGCCGGAGCAACGACGAATGCGCCGCCAATCAATATTGCGCCTTTGCCGATGGTGAGTGCCTTCTCAATTGCGACACCAAGGGAACTTGCCAGCCGCGACCGACCGGATGTCCGAAGAATATGATGACAGTTTGCGGTTGCGACGGAATGGACTATGGGAACAGCTGCTTTGCCGCGATGGCAGGCGCCAGTGTAGAGAAACAGGGCAGATGCGCCGCCCCGCTAGCGGATTGTTCAATGCTGAATGAAGCCGAATGTCATACGCGCAGCGATTGCGCAGCCGGATACGACCGTTCCTGTGACTGCGACTGTCTGGGTGCCGACTACTACCTCGGTTGCGCCAACTGTCCGAAGAGCTGTTTTCCGTTCGCTGGCTGCAAAAAACTTTAGATTAGGAAAAGATCCGGTAGTGCGGCGCAAACGACACCCTCCTGCCTGCCACCCGCACCAACGAAACCGTGCTTGCGATTTACACATCTCTCGATCGATTCTGATCCCGCCAAAACCACCTCTTCCTCCAAGTTTCATAGCGGTGTTACTTTCTCTTCGCGTGCAAAAGGCAGCTATCAAACAGCGCCGGCGATTCGGTCACCGTCATTCCACTTGCCAAAACTGCCAAAACCAGTTGACTATACTTCGATGTGAAGTATAATAGCTTTGTAGATGGGCACTCGGGTTGAGCGCACGAAACGATTTGAAAAACAGCTAGAACGAGTGCCAGAGGCGATTTTGGTGAAGACCATTTTCTGGATCGGGCTGGTTGAAAACCTGGGATTGCGCGAAGTGCGAAAACGGCCCGGTTATCACGATGAGCCTCTCGTTGGCCTACGAAAAGGACAGCGATCGGTTCGTCTAAACCAGGCCTACCGATTGATTTACAAAGAAGTGCACGAACATCTGGAGATCTTGTTATTGGAGGTGACGAAGCATGAGTACTGAAAAATCGGCGCTGCTTTATTCCACCGAGTTGCGAAAAAAATATGGACGGCTGAGTTTTGGTCGTTTTCTCGTTGCGTGGAGAGAATCCGATGCGATGACCCAGGCGGAGTTTGCGCGCAAGCTCGGCCTTTCCTCGGCCAACCTGTGCGATTTGGAGCAAGGTCGGCGTATCCCATCGCCCAGCCGAGCCAAAAAAATTGCGCGCAAGTTGCGACTCCCCGAAGCCGGCATTGTGGCGTTGGCTCTCGAAGACAGTCTTTACCGAGAAGGCTTGCGATATTCCGTCGAGCTTCGCGCGGTCGCGTAAGGTGTCAGAGCCAATCGATCAAACACTTGATCACACATCCGACAACGAATTGGCGATTAGGTACTAGGAAAAGATCCGATTGTAGATCGATCGCACTCGCGCCGAGGTTTCGCGGAAGTCCTGCAATAGGCGCAAACCTGGCGCTGCATCGTGATAGCCCATTCGGCGGGCCACTTTGTCGAGCTCGCGGCCACTTTTCGGTAACAGTGAAATCGGCCGATCGTTCACCAGGCGCAGCCAGTTTTCAAGCCGCCGCAAAAAGCGATAGCCAGAGAGCAAGTCGGCCACTTCTTCAGAGGGAAAAAGGTCAGTTTTTGCAAGCGCCAAAAGGGCCCGTTCGCAACCACGCACGCGCAATTCGGGTGCCGTATGGCCGAAGCAGAGCTGCAGATATTCGACCAGAAATTCGATGTCGATAAGGCCGCCGGCTCCTTGTTTGACATCAAAATAATTGTCGTCGACGCGGCTACGCTCGCTCTCCATGCGCTTTCGCATCCCTGCCATTTCAATTGCGATCTGCGAGCGTTCATCCTCGTCCACTCGACGATAGACATGAGTCGAAATCAGCGTCTCGAGTTCTTGACCGAGCGCAGCGTCGCCAGCCACGGCGCGCGCTTTGATCAGCGCCTGTCTTTCCCAAAGCTGCGCCGCGCGGTCGTGATAGGCAACAAAACTCGACCACGAAGAGACCAGCGTTCCCTGCTGGCCCGATGGGCGCAGCCGGGTGTCGATCTCGTACAGTCGCCCCTCGTCGAGGTAAGCCGACAGCGCATGCACCAAACGCGCGCACAGCCGCGACATGATCTCAAACTGGCGCTGGCGAGCGGCATCGGGCTTTTGTGGATCGTCGCGATAGACGAACACCAAATCCAAGTCGGAGAGATAGCCCAATTCACCCGCACCGAGACGCCCAAGGCCGAGCACCGCCAACGGCGCGATCGGATCACTGACTTGCGCCGCCAATCTTTTTTGAACCAGAGCGAGGGTTTCGCCGAGTACGGTTTCGGCCACTTGTGAAAGTTGACCCGCAACTTCGCTCGGCGACAAAACGCCGCCGATATCGGCAATCGCAACGCGTAAGATCTGCTCGCTCTTGAAACGGCGCAAAAGATTGAGCGCCTCCTCCTCGTCCTCTCCTGCGAGTTGCGGTCTTTGATCGGAGCGCCCCGACAACAGCGGCTCGACCAGTTCAGGATGGGCGATAAACAGCTTGGCCAAAAACTCGCTGGTGCCAAACAGCGAAACCACGCGGCGCAAAAGTGGAGCGTGTTCGGCGAGCAGACGAAACAGCCCAGCGGCCGCGCCACCGCGTGCGACCAAATCGACCAGTCGCCTGAGTGCCAAATCGGGATCGGGAGACTCCACCACTTCGCTGAGCAAACGCGTCGCCAACTCGCGGCTTTCGCCACCGCGCCAAAACGGGCTGTGCGGTCGCTCGTACAGACGCACCAACTCTTCGGCCGCCGCTTCACCGTCGCCAAAGCCGAGCGCCGAAAGCGCCGCGGCAAGTTCATTCGGCAACAGACCCGGCTCACACAGTCGCGAGATTTCCGGTCGCACGGTCGGCTGCTCAGCGCCAAGCGTGTCGAAGCGCGCGCTGACTTTTTTGCGGTGATCATCGAGCGTTTTTTTGAACTCTTTTTCTGAGGGAAAACCAAGTCGAGCGGCGAGAACTTTCCGTTTTTCACTTCTGATTGCGGGAACGCTATGAGTTTGCTGCCCCTCGTCGAGCTGCAAGCGATGTTCGACTTGCCGTAAGAACAGGTAGGCCGAGCTCAGCTCCTGTCGCTCGCGCTCGCTCACTAGGCCTGCGTAAAGCAGACGATCAAGCGCCACCAGTGTGTTGCGTTGACGCAGCGCCGGCTGTTTGCCGCCGTGGATGAGCTGCAGCGCTTGGACAAAAAACTCGATCTCGCGAATGCCGCCGCGGCCAAGTTTGAGATCGTCGCGCCCGCGCAGCTGCTGGCGCGCCCGCCCGAGCAGTTCGCGCACTTTGTCGACTGCATCGGCGGCGGTCGAGCGCGGCCAGACAAAAGGTGACAAAAGCTGCAACAGTTCGTCGCCGAGCGAAACGTCGCCCGCCACCGGTCGCGCTTTGATGAGCGCTTGCCTCTCCCACAAACGGCCAAATGATTCGTAATAGCGCTCGGCCGAAAGCAGCGAATTGCACAAAGGGCCGCGCGAGCCTTCCGGCCGCAGGCGTAAATCGACGCGAAAACAGAAGCCCTGCTCCTCGACGCCGCCGATCGCCTGAGTGACACGTTCGCCGAGACGCGAAAAGAATTCGTGCAGCGAAAGGTCGCCGGCTCGACCTTCGTCGCTCTCATAGAAATAGGCCAGATCAATATCGGAGAGAAAATTGAGCTCGCTGCCGCCGAGTTTGCCAAAGCCGAGCACGACGAAACGACAACGCGCGCCGGTGTCGGTCAGCGGCTCACCATAGCGCTCGACGCACGCCGCCAGTTCACACTCGATCGCAAAATCGAGACAGGCCGACGCCAGATCGCTGAGTTCACCGCCAATTTCACCAAGCGGAGCGCCAGAAAATTCGCGCAGCCCGAGTCGGACAAACGCTCGGTTGCGCACATCTCGCAGCGCCGCAACGTGGCTGTGAGCTTTCGCGTGAGCGCGCAGTTCGCCTCCGATTTGATCGATCGATTTGCGTGGAGACACGGCGGTAAGTTCGTTGCCCCATTGAGGATGTGCCACCAGCAGCGACGACAAATAGTCCGATTGCCCAAACAGCAGCGCCAGCGACGCCACGGCTTGGTCGTCGACTTTGATCCCACGCTCTGCAGCTGCGTCGAGAAAGCGGCGCGCGCGCACCTCGGCCTGACTGGCGTCAGCGCCGGCTTTTACTCTGTCTAGGAGGGAGCTCATTTGCTTGCAGGTCGTATATACTCCGTCGGCAATGCCACTCGCTACTGTCATTCTCGCAGCTGGCCTCGGAACGCGGATGAAATCCGAGCGCGCCAAGGTGCTGCACCGCATCGCCGGCCGCCCGATGATCGAATATTCGGTGGCGCTCGCTCGCGCACTCGGCTCTGAGCGCATCGTCTGCGTGCTCGGTCATCAGGCGACGCAGGTGAAGCAGGCGATCGAGGATCGCTTTGGCGCCGGCGTAGTCGAAATTGCGCTTCAAGCCGAACAACGCGGCACCGGCCATGCGCTTTTGCAGGCGGCACCGCTGTTGCAAAACTTTGCCGGCGAACTGCTGATCACTTGTGGCGATGTGCCGCTGCTCACCGTCGAGACTTTGCAGCGCCTGCGCACCGCCGCCAATGACAAGACGCTGGCGATGCTGACCATGGTGCCGCCAAGTCCCAATGGCTACGGCCGCATTTTGCGCGACGCCTCGCAGCGAGTGGTGCGCGTCGTCGAGGAAAAGGATTGCAGTGACGCAGAACGCGCGATCACCGAGGTCAACAGCGGCGTCTACTTGGGCCCTTCAAAATTCATTTTTCAGTCGCTCGGCAGCATGACCAGCAACAATGCGCAAAATGAGCTGTACTTGACTCACGTCATCGAACGTGCGGCCAAAGAATTGACCGTACACACTGAAAACACTACGCCCGACGAAGTGATGGGCATCAACGATCGGGTGCAGCTCGGGCGCGCCGATGCGCTGATGCGCCTGCGGCTCGCCGAAGCGCTGATGCGATCGGGCGTCACCGTGCGCGATCCCGGCAGCCTCTGCACCGAGCCCGGCATCGTCGTCGGTCAAGACTGCGAGCTTGGGCCCGGCGTCGAACTACGCGGCAAGACCACGATTGGAAAGCACTGCCATATCGAGGCCGGCTGCATCATCACCGACTCGACGATTGGCAACGGCGTGCACATCAAACCCTACTGCGTGCTGAGCGAAAGTACGGTGGGTGACAACGCGCAGATTGGACCGTGGGCGCACCTCCGCCCGGGCAGCACACTCGAAGAGGGCGTGCACCTCGGCAATTTTGTCGAAACCAAAAAGACTCGCATCGGCCGCGGCAGCAAGGCCAACCACTTGAGTTATCTCGGAGATGCCGACATTGGCGAAAAGGTCAACGTCGGCTGCGGCACCATTACTTGCAATTACGATGGCCGCCACAAACACAAGACCATCATTGAAGATGGCGTTTTCATCGGCTCCGACACCCAATTGGTGGCGCCGGTCACCGTCGGCAAAAACGCCGTGGTCGGCGCCGGCACCACGGTCACCAAAAACGTTCCACCAGGCGCACTGGCGCTGACCCGCCCGGCGCAAGTCAACGTCGAAGGCTACGCCGAACGAAAACGCAAGTGACGTCAGAGTGAATCAAAATGTTCAAATGGTGCCTCCATCCAAGCGCGCACCACTTTCGCCATTTTCGCAGCGTGAAAACCGTCGATGATCCGGTGATCGAAGGTGACACCGAGCCGCATCAGCTGCGCAACTTCGATACGATCGCCAGTGACCACCGGTTCGCGCTTGACCTCACCGGCGGCGACCAAAATCGGCACCCGTGAATAGGGAACCAGGGGCACGTAAGCCGAATCGAGGCCGAGTGAACCAATGTTGGTGATCATCACGCTGCCAAACGGATCTTGTGGAATGCCGAGCGAGCGGAGATCGAGATTGAGGGTGTAGGAAAAAAAAGAGATCGCGCGCAGGACGCAAGAGAGCGCGAAATAGGGAATCGACAAAAAAGTGCGCCGCGTCTTTTCGAGCGCTGGATCTTTGCGTTGCCGCACCGCTTCGACCTTGCTGACAAACTCGTCGTGAATCTCGCACAACGTTTTTCGTTCAACGTCATAGAGCGTCGCGCCCGACAGATCGGTCTCGGCCTCGTCGCTCATTACCACCTGAAAAAAAACGCCGATGCGTTTGCGCAAATAGATGCGCGACCAGCGCAAAATCGCGTTGGCGTCGGGAACCTCTTTGAGCGCCATCGCCACCGACTTGGCCAAGAGATGCGACACCGTCAGCTTGCGCTGACGCTTTTGCCGAAACGCCGCGACGTAGCGCATCGCCTCGTCCATGCGCACCGTCATGGTTCCATAGACCGACGGATCGTAGGCGGTGCGCCAAGTACCGAGCGCGATTTTGCGAAAACTCGACAGGTCACGCTTGGGAACCAGCTCCAGATTGGGCATGACTAAAATCTAGCACTTACCGTTCCCGTTGGGTTCGGCTTTTTTGTGGAATATCATCCGATTCTATTCCACAATAGAAAATCATGTACGACATTCGGTTTAGGCGTTTTGACCCTTCTTTGCGCACCACGTTTGCGCAAGCCAAAGAGCTCGCCCTGGCGCAAACCGAGGTTCCCATCCTGACCGCGGGAACGCTGCAAACCGAAGAGCGCGAAGGTGGTCGCTTTGTCTATCGTTACCGCTATGACGCCCTCGGCAAGCGGGTGACCGAGTATCTTGGCGCCGAATCCACCGACGAGACACGTGAGAAAGTCGACGCGGCGCGTGCCGAAATTGCGGACAAAGAAACGCTCGGACGCTACAGCCTGGATTTGCGCAAACTTGGCTTTTATGGTGCCGACAATTCAACCGCGGTCACGGTGTCGGCGCTTTTCAATGCCGGAGTTTTTGGCGGCGGCGCCATCCTCATCGGCACCCACGCCTTTGGCGCGATACTCAATGAGCTCGGAGTAGCGGCGTCACCCTTTCCCTTCACCGAAGACATCGACGTCGCTCGCGCCGATCGGTTGCAAATCGCAACGCTTCCACGCGGCGGCATGCTCGAACTCCTCAATCAAACCGGGCTGCGCTTCTGCGAGGTTCCAGCACTGCGTCGCAGTCAGCCGGCGACCTCCTACAGAGTGCGCGGTCGCAAACTCAGCGTCGATCTGCTGGTGCCGGCGCGGGGAATGCCGTACCAAGCGGTGCCAGTGCCGGAGCTCGGCACCCACGCCACCGGACTGCCGCAATTGCGCTATCTCCTCGAAGGAGCCAGCCCGTCGGTGCTACTAGCGCGCGACCGCATCGTGCCGATCGTAGTACCCAACGCCGGCCGCTTTTGCGTGCACAAATTGGCGGTCTATTCGCTTCGCGGCGGCGGTCACAGCGCCAAGCGCGACAAGGACGTGCGACAAGCGGCGCTGTTGGCGGCGATTCTGGTCGACGGGGAAGACTTTCTATTACGCGAAGCGATCGGCGAGGTATCCACCCTCCTGCGCAGGCACACCAAGCACGGCGCCCGGCGAGCGATCGAGCTACTCATCGAAGACGACCATCCCGAAGCCGCCGAAGTGCTCGGCAAACTGGCCTGAGCGTGTTGTGGAATATAATCTAATTGTATTCCACAATGGGGAGCATGCTAGGGTGACGTCATGCGCACGCGAGAACTTGGAAAAACTGGATTGCAGGTCTCCGAGATTGGCTTTGGCGCCTGGGCGATCGGCGGCGGTATGTGGGGCGGGCCACGCGATCGCGACTCCCGCGCCGCACTCAAGCGCGCCTACGAACTCGGCGTCAATTTCATCGACACCGCCGCGGTCTACGGCAACGGCCACAGCGAACGATTGGTCGGCGAATTTCTCAAAGCCCACCCCGAAGTCGCCGTCGCCACCAAAGTGCCGCCCAAATCGGGACGCTGGCCGGCGCGCCCGGGTGCGGTTTCAAAAGAGAACTTTCCCGCCGACTGGATCGTCCGCTCGTGCGAGCGCAGCCTCGACAACTTAGGGCGTGGCCATATCGATCTGTTGCAGCTGCACAATTGGGCCGACAGTTTTCTCGACGACGATGATTGGTACCAGGGGATGGCCAAGTTGCGCGAGGCGGGAAAAATTCGCTTCATCGGCGTCTCGCTCAATTCGCACGATCCGGCCTCAGCGCTGCGCCTGGTGCGTTCCGGCCAGGTCGATGCGCTACAGGTCTTTTACAATATTTTCGACCAGTCGCCCGAGGACGAACTTTTCGCCGCTTGTCTAGAGCACAAGGTCGGCATCCTCGCACGGGTTCCTTTCGACGAAGGCAGTCTCACCGGAAAGTTGCGCGAAGACACCACCTTTCCCGAGGGCGATTTTCGCGTTCAATATTTTGGCGGCGAGCTACTCAAGCAAACCGTGCAGCGGGTCGAAGCCATGCGTCCGATCGTCGAGGACGCCGCCGCCAGCATGCCACGCGGCGCCTTGCGTTTTTGTTTGAGTCACCCTGCGGTTTCGAGCGTGATTCCCGGCATTCGCAACATCAAGCAAGCGGAAGAAAATTGCAGCGCCTCCGACGACGGCCCGCTGCCAGCGGCAGTGCTTACGCAATTGCGCGCGCACCGCTGGGTTCGTTCGCCCTACTGATTTGCGAGAACCTCTACGCAATCACACCAAGCGGCGTGAAGAAATGGTCGTTTGCTACCGGCGACGGTATTTTTTCGTCACCAGCGATTGGCGCAGGCGACACAATTTACATCGGTTCCGATGACTACAAAGTCTATGCGTTTGGGCCCAACGGCGCGCAAAAATGGGTCTTTGCTACCGGGGCCCCTGTTGCATCGTGTGCGATTGGCGCCGACGGCACCCTGTACGTCGGATCGAGAGACCAGAAGCTCTACGCCATCGGCGGACAGTGATCTGACACTCGTTGTTCGCGTCGCATTTTTTCCCAGGCGTCGTGTCTTGATATTCGCTT
>JAHFDU010000028.1 GCA_023248835.1 Myxococcales bacterium
GATCTAGCTCGGCTTGCGCCATCTCGAAACCTAACGCACCGGCGGCGACGTCGTCGAGGTTCAGCCGGTGGAGTTGCCGCCGCCACCGCCAACGGAGCCAAATTGATGCTTCGACTTCGCTCAGCACGAGCGGCTGTGCTGGTTGTGCTTGCGCTTGTAGGCTGTGCTGCGACGAAAACGCAGCCCGCGCCCAAAAAAATGGGACTGCTGTGCGTGCGCGGCGCGCCTGATGACGCCCAGGTGTACGTCAATGAAACGTTGGTGGCGCACGCGGCTGCGCTTGCGGCCCGACCGCTGCCGCTACCGGTTGGCAGCTATCGCGTCGAAGTGCGCGCCGATGGTTTTTTTACGCTCTATCGCGATGTCGAGCTTGGGCCCGACAAAACACAATGTGTCGAAGCGGCGATGCGGCGCGTCCCTGAAGGCGAATCGGGCGGCTAGTGCATGCTGCGGTCTGAAGAATTATCGAGGCACGTCGACGTAGATTATGAACGCTTTCGTCGCCGTTGCCGTCGCCGTCAAGGTCAACGACAGCGACAACGTCAAGGTCAACGGGAGAATGCTGAGCTGGAGCGAGGATGCTGCCGAATCTGATCACCATCGGGCGGGTGTTGCTGATTCCTTGCTTTGCGCTGGCCTGGGTGCGCGGCTTTGATGTTCTCGCTTTGGTGCTGTTTGCCGTCGCTGGCGTGTCCGATCTTCTCGATGGTTTGCTGGCGCGGCTGCTCAACCAACAATCCTATTTGGGTCAGATTCTCGATCCTGCAGCCGACAAATTGATGGGGCTGGTTGCGTTTCTGCTCGCGGCTTGGCTGCACGCGATTCCGGTGTGGCTGGCGGCTTTGGTGATCGGTCGTGATTTGGTCTTGGTCTCAGGAGGCGCGCTGTTCGCGTTCGTTCTGCCCGGTCGCTTCGATCCCAAGCAGTGGCGGCCGACGCGACTGGGAAAATATGCGACCTTTTGTCAGGTGCTGACGATCGCATGTGCGATTGCGATTTCGGTTTGGCCGCAGCCGCTCACACGCCAATATCTCGGCGTATTGGTGATAATGTCGGCGGTGATGACAACGGTGGCAACGGTGCAGTATGTTTTCTTCAGCGTGCGAGCGATTTCGACGCGAAAAAGGAGTCTGCCGTGAGCGAAGCTGACGAACTACGAGTGGTGGACGAAGAGGCGGTGCGCTGGATTACACTGTGCCGCCCACAGTCGAAAAACGGCCTCACCGTCGAGATCAACCAGCGCATCATCGCTGCAGTCGAAGCGGCGGCCAAGCTGCCCGCGATTCGCTGCTTGGTGCTGAGCGGCGACGGCGGCAGCTTCTGTTCGGGGCTCGATCTCAAAGCCGCCATGCAGCGCGGCGGCCTCGACAGCATCGACGAAGATTTGCGTCGCTACTTTCACGGCATGATCTTGGCTATACGCCGCATTGAGAAGCCGGTCGTGGCCCTGCTCGACGGCGCTGCGGTCGGTTTTGGTTGCGATCTGGCGCTCGCCTGTGATTTGCGCATCGGCACCGAACGGACACGTTTCGGCGAAATTTTCGTCAAGCGCGGCCTCATGCCCGACGGTGGCGGAACTTTCTCGTTGCAGCGCGTGGTCGGTGTTGGCCGCGCCCTCGATCTGCTGCTCACCGGCGACATTCTCGAAGCCGACGCGACGCTGCAGCTCGGCCTGGTGACGCGTCAGTTCCCCTCGGCAACCGCGGTCGACGAAACTTGGAAATTGGCCAAGCGCATTGGCGCCGGCCCGCCGCTCAGCCACGCGCGCATCAAACGCGCCGTTTATGGTGCGCAGTCAAGTTCACTCGAAGCCGCGCTCGACGTCGAACGCAAAGGCCAAGTTGAACTCCTCATATCGAAAGATTTCCTCGAAGGCGTCAACGCATTTTTGCAAAAGCGCGAGCCCCAATTTCGCGGCGAGTAGTTGTTTTGTTTAGGCGACGGCGGCGTCGCTGCCGGGCAGGCTTTGGCAGAATTCGATGCGGCGGGGAACTTTGTAAGGCGCCAGGGCTTTGGCGCAATGATCGATGATCTCTTCAGCGCTCGATTTCCCGTCGAGAACAACCGACGCAACCATGATCAGACCGCCGAATGGATCCATCACCACGCGAACTTTGGCGGCGCGAACTTTGACGAAGGAGTGCAGGCAGTCTTCTACTTCGCTGAGCGCAACTCGCTTGCCGTCGACTTTGACCAGGTGATCTTCGCGTCCAGCGAGGAACAGTCGGCCCGATTTGTCCTGGGTGGCGAGATCGCCCGAGCGTAGAAATTGCTGGCTGTCAAAATCGCCGACGCCGACTTCGCCTCTCACCGGACGACGCCCGCCGATGTTGACCTGCGCGATTGACTTGGATTTGATCCACACCGACGCGGGAGCGCCATTGGACTTGGCGTCACCGACGCGTACGCTCACGCCTTCGATTGGCTTGCCGACGCTGTCGGCGGCGCTACCTTTGCGATCGCAGGCGATCATGCTGGTTTCGGTCATGTGATAGACCGGGATGATGCGAAGGCCGAGACGATCCTTGAATTCTTCGGCGATGCTCTCTGGCAGCGCCGAGCCGCTCGACAAGTAACGCGCGTTCTTGATCTTGAGCACCTTCGCCGTCGGCAGTTTGGCCAGGCCACCGTACAGCGACGGCGTGCCCGGCAAGAGATTGATGTCCTGCTCGCGTAGAATCTTGACCACGCGTTTGGCCGCAACGTCGTCCTCGAGAAACAGCGTCGATCCGAAACGCAGCGCCAAACAAAGACCGAGATCAAAACCATATGAATGATACAGCGGCACCGTGGTGAGAATGCGATCTTCGTCGTTGGCATCGAGGGCGACGCCGTTCTGATCGGCCGCCTGTTGCAAGTTGTCGTCGGTGCGCAACACTCCTTTGGGTTCACCGTTGGCTTGGTTGGTGTAGAGCACCACCGCCGCCTTTCCCGGCGCCGGGCGTTTTTCTTTGTACACCGAACAGGTGAGTAGGGTGCCCTGCAGACGACGGCGACTCTCGACCGCTTCGACCGGTTCGCCGTCGCGCGACAGCGCCAGCGGTTGTGGTGCCGCCTCGACGCCGCCCCGGGGACGCGTCACCAACGCCCGCAGCGGTGCATGCTCCAAAATGAGACCGAGATCGCGCGCACCCGTCGTCGGATCAAGCGGCACAACCGTGGCGCCAAGTTTTGACAGCGCCAGCGCCAAAATTGCAAAATCCGGAACATTGCCGAGCATCAGTCCCACCCACTGGCCGCGCGCCACGCCCATGCTGGCGAACTCTTGCGCCCGCCGCGCGGCACGATGCTCAAGACCGCGCCAGGAGAGGTAAGTGTCGCGATAGACCAACGCTTTGGCGCCACCGCGTTTCTTCGTCGATTCATGCAACCACTTATGCAGGATCATCCCGTGCTCAGATTAGAAGAGATTGGGCCCTTGATGCAAGTAATGAGATCGGGCAGGGTACCCCGGTGGAAAAGTCGGAGCAGCGTGGCCCTGACGGCGGGGCGGGCCGTGGGTTGGTGTTTATCACTGGCGCCAAGCTGTGGTTCATGGTCGCGGCCTATGTCATTCAGTTCGCTCTGCCACGCGTGCTCGGCCAGGCCAAGTTCGGGGTTTGGACGCTGGTCTCGGCGTTCATCAATCCGATCAACAACGTGATGGTGACCGCGACCATCCAGAATGTGTCGAAATTTTGCTCGGTCGCGCCCGAGCGAGTCGGCGCGATTACCCGGGCGGCGTTGCGCATGCAGCTTCTGCTCGGCGGTCTGCTCACCGTGCTGTTTGTGTTGGTGGGAGCACCGCTCATCGCTTTTATCGAACACGACAATGCATTGCAAACGCCGCTACGCGTGGCAGGTGGAATCATTGTTGCGTATTCGCTTTACGCGGCGTTTGTCGGGGTGGCCAACGGCACGCGCTCTTTTCACAAACAGGCGCTGCTCGACAGCAGTTTCTCGACGCTGCGCTGCATCTTGGTGGTGGGTCTCGGCATCGTTTTTGGCTCGGCAACTGGATCGGTGGCCGGATTTCTATTGGCGGCATTGCTGATCTTGGTGGTCGCCTCACAAGTGGTCGGATTCGGCACGGTCGTGAGCGCTGAGTCGCCATTTCCAAAGAGTGAGCTGTGGCAATTTTTTGCTGGCGTCGCCGGCTATCTGCTGATCGTCAATCTATTGATGTTTGTCGACGACATGCTGCTCAAGCGATTGGTGCAAGAAGCCGCGATGGCCGCGCACGCCGCCGATCCGAAAGACCTCGCCGATCGCGCGGTGGGTGCGTACGGCGCAGTGCAAAATATCGCCCGCATTCCGTTTCAGCTCATCATGGCAGCGACGTTTGTCATTTTTCCGCTTGTTTCGAAGTCGACCTTTGACGCGGACACAGAGCGCACCAAACGCTACGTTGCCGCCACCATGCGCTATTCGCTGCTGGTGTCGATGGGAATGGCCACCGTGTTTGGCGCGCGTCCGATGGCGATCATGCGATTTTTTTACAAGGCGGAATACGCGGTTTCCTGGCCGGTGGTAATTCTGCTCGGCGGCTATGTTTGTTATGCACTGTTTACGATCGCCGGCACCATCATCAATGCAGCAGGTCGAACCCGCGCGGCGACGCAGATTGGACTCGCCACAATTTCGGTGTGCGTCCTTGGCACCTACGGCGCGATCAAATGGGCACTGCTCGACGGCGGCCTGTCTGGCCCGAGAGTGCTTGCGGCCGCGGCGACGGGTACCAGCACGGCGATGTTGGTGGGGCTGCTGCTCGCAGGCGCCTATTTGCGAAAACATTTTGGCGCGTTCATTCCGCTTTTGTCGGTCGGCCGAGTCGCTCTCTCGACCGCGGCCGGGCTCGCCGTCGGCCATTTCTGGCCGGAGCAGGGACTACTTGGCAGCAAACTGATTGGTACTGCGATTTCTTCGCTGTGTGTGGGCGTTGTATTTGTCTTCGTCGCGGTGATAAGCGGTGAGCTGCGGATCGGCGAGCTCAAAAAGTTGCGCAGCTAGGCGACTCTCGTACGCTGTGAAGATGAGAAAACTGCTGGCACTCCTCGTCACCACGGGCTGCATCGGCGCTGGATATTCTGCGCGCGAACATGTGACCGAAGCGGCGCGTGACTACTCCAATCGGGTGCGCTGGGGCAGTTATGAAGAGGCATCGCGCCACGTCAAAATGGCCGACCGACAGCGCTTCGTCGAGCGCCACAAACGACTCGAAGACGAGCTCGACATAGCCGACTATGAAGTGATCGGTCTCGACGTCGATCCCTCGCGCGAGCATGCACTGGTGCGAGTGGAATACACTTGGAGTCTGAAACGTCGCGGCCTGGTCGAAAAAACCATCACCGAACAGCACTGGGATCGCATCGGCAGCGACTGGCTGATCACCGCCGAAGTGCGTGCCCGCGGTTCCGAGTTGCCATTTTTCGACGAACCGCCGGTCCTTCCCAAAAAGTAAGCGTTCACGCCCTCCTATCCGTGCACCCTGAGCGCAGCGAAGCGAAGTCGAAGGGCGAAAACAAGTCGAGTCTGCCCTTCGACAAGCTCAGGGCGAGCGGAGCGTGGGGGCAATTGAGAATCATACCAACCATTCTGACGGTGTCAGGCGCTCGGCGGGGACCGAAATGGTGAACGCGCCGTCTGAAGGGTAGCGCGCGACGACACGATCCTCGCGCAGAATGGACAGGCCGAGCGCGACGGTGCCGCCGGCGGTGAGATTGAGTGCGGAAAGCGGCAATGCGAGGGCGGTATAGCGCCGCGATGCGACCGGTCCTTGTTGGTCGCCGAGGCGCCACTGTTCGTGATCGGTGATGACGCGATGGTCGACGTCCGCGATAGACAAATCGATGTGAAACTGCAGCGACAAGAATTCAGCGTTGCGGCTGGGCTCGGGGTCGAAGCGAAAATAGAGACGATCAGAATCCCAGCCATAATGAATTCTTTCGATGAAGGGATGATCGGCCATCGCAGCGCCGCGCGCGATTTCAAAAATGCCAGCGCCGACCCAATCATAAAAAGAATCTTGAGCGTCGGCGGCGATGCGTGGCTGAATTGGACCACGCGGCGGCTGTCCGGCTCTCTCGGTGGATGGTTGTCCGGCCTGACTCAAGATCGATTGCTCGAGTGCAGTGGGTGGCTCGACGCCGAGCGCGCGATAAGCGCTCTGCAAGTGGGCGCGAAACAGCTGATCGAACAGTGCGTCTTCGGCAGAGTGAAACGGTTCACCGAACCACCAAAACCAATCCGATCCCTCGGCCGCGAGCAGGTGCTCAAATGCCGCGTCGTTGGGCGCTTGGCGCGTAGCCTCAGCAAAAGTACGCCGGGCGCGACTAAGCGCGCGCCAGGCACAGTTCTTGACTGGATCGCCGATCCAAATGTGAAAATCGGAATCGATCCACGAGCCAGAGTGCAACGCGGCAAGGTCCACTCGTGTGGTGCTCCCGAGGTGGCCGGAGATGGTTTGCGGGCGCAAAGAATCGTGCGCGCACAATTGTGCAAACAGCGCGCGCAAGAAAGGCTCGCCGGCGCCAGCATAAGATTCCCAAGGATTTTCGCCGTCGAGAAAAATTGGCACGAGGGCGGGCTCTTGACTCGGCGCGGTGGAGGTTTCGACGCGAGCGCAAGCGCTGTCGATAAGATCGAGGGCCGCCGACTCAGCGTCGGTGTGCGCGTAGACAAAGCCAATCCGATCGGAGAGTTCGCGATCGCGAAACAGCAGATCAACGTCAGCGTAACGATAGCTGCGATAGAGATCTCCCGGCGCAGCTGGCCGCTCGCTCATCTGCAACGAGCGCCAAAGATTGCCTTCGTCGGTCGCAAGCCAGCCGATGTTGGCGCGCGCATAGGCCGCCACCGCCTCGGGCGAAACGCTGCCCTCGGGCGGCCACATGCCGCGCGGCGCTGCGCCAAAAGCGCGCGCGTGCGCATCGCGCCCTTTAGCGATCTGCGCGTCCGCGTCGCTCGGATAGGAAAAGAGCGGCAGCTCGGCATTCGGCTGTGATCGCCGCGCCTGATCGCTCGAAACCAAGAGTGGAATGATCGGATGGTAAAACGGCGAAGCGGATAGCTCGATCTGCTGCCGCTCGGCAAGCTTGCGGTAAAGCTCGAACACGCGAGCGCAAGCGGCACGCTGCCGCTCCGCGACCAAGTGCAAGTCTTCGAGCGTGTAGTCGGCGCCCCGGTTTTCGAGTGCCTCGAGGTCGTGATCATTCTTGCGGGCTGCAAAACCGATCCACGCCAGATTGAACAGCACCGTCAGATCGCGCAGCTCCCGGTCTGAAAAAAGCGCGACCCGAGTGGCGTCCTCAGCGTTGCCTGGTTGGCGACCGCGCTTGTCGAGCAGATCGCGGTAGCGCGGACGCACATCCACCTGGCGCGACCAGTGCAGCGAAAAATGGCTGCGCAACAAAAAATGGCGTTCCTCCGGTGTCCAGTCACCCTCCGATTTGAGCGCCACTTCGAGCCAGCGATCGCGAGCGCCGCCGACAACGTGCTCGAGCTGCGCCACCAGCGAAGGAACAAAATTTACGGTTAGTTTCATCTCCTCATATTCGGCAAGCAGGCTGGCGACGTCGAGATAGGCCCGCGCCCCGTGCAAGCGCACCCACGGCAGCTCCGCGCGCCCGGTCTCTGGATTTTCATATTGGGGCTGGTGCATGTGAAGCAGCAGGCAGAAATCGGCGCGACGACTCATTCGGAAAACCACACTCGCAGCGCGAGTTGGCGCTGGCTAACAGCCGACAGCTGACAGCTAACAGTTCCGAAAAAACCGATGCGCACGGCAGGCCGCTCAGAAACTACACTTCGAGTGCTTGTCCAACGACGCGATTCAACTGAATATCCGGTTTCTTCCGTGTCCGAAACTGTTGGCTGTCGGCTGTCGGCTGTGAACCAAACCGGGTGATTGAAGCTATTCATGGTGAGAAACTAAAGCGCTTAGGCACAACCGCGATGCCATCGACGACGGTGAAG
The DNA here is from genome assembly GCA_023248835.1 of Myxococcales bacterium. Lineage (GTDB taxonomy): Bacteria > Myxococcota_A > Polyangia > Palsa-1104 > Palsa-1104 > JAHFDU01. The sequence continues at coordinate 7,954 of JAHFDU010000028.1, forward strand.
CGTTTGCGATCGGCTTCGGGATCGATGCCAACTTCCGTGTGTGGAGGCAAGTGAACGCCTTTGTCGATGATGGCGCGACGAACGCGGCAGTGGCGACCGACGTCGACCCCGTCGAGCAGCACCGATTCTTCGACGTGCGCAAAACTGTTGATGCGCACTTCGGGCGAGCACACCGTGCGATCGATACGCCCGCCGGAGAGGATGCAGCCCTCGGAAACCAGCGAATCGGTGGCCATACCCATGCGCGCCTGTCCGCTGCCGTCGCCGGGATCGGCGAATACGAATTTGGCAGGCGGTAGCGATCGATTCCAGGTTCGAATTGGCCAGCGTGGATTGTACAAGTCGAAGGTGGGTACGACTTGAACCAGATCCATGTTTGCCGACCAGTAGGCGTGGATGGTACCGACGTCGCGCCAGTAGCCGCGCTCGGGCTCGTGCATCCCTGGAATCTGGTTTTGCGAAAAATCGTACGCCTTTACTTCGCGCTTGCTATCGACCATTAGCGGTAAGATGTTGCGACCAAAATCGTGTTGCGAATCACCGCTGGCATCGCGCGCCAATTCCTCGACGAGAACCGCAGTATTGAAAATGTAATTCCCCATCGACGCGAGAGCGAATCCGGGACGCCCAGGCATTTCGCGCGGCGACTTGGGTTTCTCGGCAAACGAAAGCACTTTGCCCTGCTCGTCAACTTCAAGAATGCCAAACGCTCGAGCTTCAGCGATCGGAACCGGAATCACCGCGACGGTCACGTCGGCACCGGCCTCCAAGTGTTCGTCGAGCATTTGGCGGACATCCATTTTGTAAATGTGATCGCCGCCAAAAACGCAGACGCAGTCAGGATTCTCGTCGGTGATGACATTGAGCGACTGAAAAATTGCGTCTGCCGATCCCTTAAACCAATCGCGCCCGGTGCGTTGCTGAGCCGGCACCGCCTCGACGTAGAAATCGAGCATCGCCGGCAGCCGCCAACCGCGCGCGATGTGAGTGTTGAGTGAATCGCTCTTGTACTGGGTCAGTACCTTGATCTTGAGAAAACCGGAATTGACCAGATTCGACAGCACAAAATCGATCAAGCGATAGCGGCCGGCGATCGGTACCGCTGGCTTTGCGCGATCGGCGGTGAGCGGAAGCAGCCGCGTTCCTTCTCCGCCCGCAAGGACTAGCGCCACCACATGAGGCGCTGGTCGAGGTCGGTGGAACACGCTTGCTTCTGCCATCGCTAGTGACCGACGCGCAAAAAAAGCAGCGCTGCGCCAACGCAGGTTACCACCAGCAGTACCAGCAACGGCAGCAAGAGTGTGCGTGCGCTGGACGGTTGCATGTCCGCAGGATAGGGAGTTTTCTTGGTGGCGTCAGCACCGGCGAGCACCCGGGTCTTGCCGTCGGCGCTCGATTCTTCGGCCCAGTCGCGCGGATCGATCAGCGACGCCGTGTCGGCTGGTGCGCTGACCGGACTTGGTGTCTGCGGCGGCGGCGAAAAGGGAGCGCTCATGTCTTCGAGCGAGGTGAACTTGAGGATCTCTTCGTTGATCAAGGTGTCGATCAGATTTTCGCTCGGCTTTTGATCTAGTTCAGGCGGCCCGCGCTCGGCAAGGGTTTTGCGCACCAGGCTTTCGATGTCGCGACTGGAGACTTTGAGTCGGCGAGCAAACAAATGATGAGCGAGCGCATCTTCCAACTCGCCCGCGGTTTGAAACCTTTGCGCGCGATCCCGAGCCAACACCCGCCGCACGATCGTTTCTAGTTCCGGGCTGACGTCTGGATTTTGAGGCGCGATCGGAGGCACCTCTGCCGCTTTGACGAGCTGCACAGTCTTATAATCGTTTTCGCCCTGAAACAGTCGCTGTCCAGTGAGCAACTCATACAGCAGACTGCCGACGGCAAAAATATCGGCGCGGTGATCGACGGCTTCTCCCGCTGCCGCCTCCGGCGACAGATAGCTGAATTTTCCTTTGACCACGCCCGGGTCGGTGTGCTCGAGCTGACTCGACGCCTTGGCGAGTCCAAAATCGACCAGCTTTATTTCGCCGCGCTTCGAAACCAGAATATTGGGTGGCGAGACGTCGCGATGGACGATGCCGAGCGGCTTGCCTGACTCAGGATCAGTAGCATCGTGCGCGTACCCAAGGCCTTTGCAAACTTCGATCATGATGTACAAGCACTGCGCCACCGGCAGACGGCGATTTTGTTTTTTTATCGTGTCGACGATCGCTTTTAGCGTCGGACCGTCGACATATTCGAGCACCAGGAAGTAGGTCTTGTCGGCGACGCCGATGTCAAACACACTGGCGATGTTGGCGTGCTGCAAGTGCATCGACACCCGGGCTTCGTCGATAAACATCGAGACGAATTTCTTATTTTTTGACAGCGTCGGCAGAATGCGTTTAATCGCGACCGATTTCTTCAGGCCACCGAACGCGCTTTCGGCGACGCCGCGGTAGACCTCGGCCATGCCGCCCGAGTCAATGCGTTCGAGGATGCGATAACGCTGGTTTTCGTGTTCCATAGACGCGCGTCGATATCCTAACATGCCGAGTGGCCGACGCGAATAAGTGCAGCGGGCGGCCTCCGATTGGCCTGAGCGAAGCGCAGCGAAGTCGAAGGGCGAACTACGAATCTTCGGTTGGAGTTACGGCGAGGTCGTCGGAGCCGAGATCGTCGCGCAGCCCCATGCCGCCTTGGCGCGCTTGGACTTGCGTAGACTCCTCTTTTTCAGCTTCTTCCTTGCATTCGATGCAAAGAGTGGTGACTGGGCGTGCCAGCAGGCGACGAAACCCGATCGGCTCGGCGCACGACTCACATTCATTGATGGTGCCGGCGGAAAGACGATCGAGCGCGCCGGTAATTTTTCCGAGTAGAAATTTTTCCCGATCGCGAAGGCGCAGCTCGGTAGAGAAAATTTCTTCTTCCATGGATTCGTCAATCGAATCGCGGCCGATGCTCGAACGTTCGCGATTCATGCTGAACTGCAGACCGTCTTGCGCATTGCGAACAAGCCGCGCCTGCTCAGACTCAAGAGATTGTCGCAGCTTTGTGACTTCGTCCGTGTTCAACATTGTCAAAGTGTATAGACGCGCGAGGGCAGGCGTCAATTCTAATTCGTACAATTGGTGAGAGAAACGGGACTTCCGCCAGCGCGCCCGATCGTCGCCCGTGTTAGCTGGCTTTTTTGGTGTCGCGGATAAGTTCAGGGCGCTGGCGGTGCACCACCACATCGCGGGTGACGACGCACTCTTGCACATCTGACATCGAGGGCAGTTCGTACATGACGTCGAGCATGACTTCCTCGACGATGGCGCGCAGGCCGCGGGCGCCAGACTTGCGACGATGCGCCTCTTCGGCCACGGCTCGGAGTGCCTCTTCACTAAACTGCAACTTTACGCCTTCCAGTTCGAACAGTCGCTTGTACTGTTTGGCGAGCGCGTTTTTCGGTTCCCATAAAACCCGGGTGAGAGCGTCGACGTCGAGCGCATCGCAAGAAACAATGATCGGCAATCGTCCCATAAATTCGGGAATCATGCCGAACTTGACCAGGTCTTCGGTGCGAGCGAGTGAGCGCAGCTGGTCTTTGTCGTCGTGGCGCTCGGCCAATTTGGCGCCGAAGCCGAGACCGCGCTCACCGACGCGGCGGCGGACGATGTCTTCGAGGCCGTTGAAGGCGCCAGTGCAAACAAACAAAATGTTGGTGGTATCGATCTGAATCAACTCTTGCTGCGGGCGGTTACGCGCGCCGTCGGGCGTGATGGTCGCCTGTTTGCCCTCGAGGATCTTGAGCAGTGCTTGCTGTACGCCTTCGCCGGAAACATCGCGCGTCACCGACGGGCCGCCGCCTTTGCGCGCGATCTTGTCGATTTCATCGATGCAGACGATGCCGCGGGCTGCCTTTTCGACGTCACCGCCGGCGTTGCGATATAGCGCTTTGATTACGCTCTCGACGTCTTCACCGACGTAACCCGCTTCGGTCAGCGTGGTAGCATCGGCGATCGCAAACGGCACGTCGAGGCGTTTCGCCAGCGTCTGCGCCAGCAACGTCTTGCCGCAGCCAGTCGGACCGACCAGCAGGATGTTGCCCTTCTGAATCTCGACTTCAGGCGCTTTGGCGCCCTGGGCGCGCGCGCCGATGCGCTTGTAATGATTGTAGACGGCGACCGAAAGCGCTTTCTTGGCGCGTTTCTGGCCTATGACATACTTTTCCAGTTCCTCGGAAATCTCGCCTGGGCGAGGATAGCGAGGGCGCTCCTGCGCCTCCTCTTTGGCGATGATGTCGTTGCACAGCGACACACATTCATCGCAGATGAACACCCGCGGGCCGGAGATCAGTTTGCGAACCTCTCTGCGCCGCTTGCCGCAGAAAGAGCAGTGAAAGTCGTCCATGCCGGCCGCCATCTCAAAGTCTATTGTCGCACAAAATCCTAATTCTGCAATGGCGCGCCGCTGCCAATAATACGAAACCACAACACCCGCGCGATGCCGCAGCGCTTGCAGCGCATGTGGGCGGCGCGCAGCGGATGGCCAGAAAATTTCTCCGCGGTTTGCTCTTCGAGCTGCGATTCCCCGTCGCAGAGCGGGCAGGGCAGCGAGCGCGCGCGCACGTCAATGACCGAGGAAGAAATCACCTCGATCGGGCGATTCGGTGCGCCGCCGATTTCAAGCAGCGACAGCTTTTGCTGGTCACGCGCCAGCTCTCCGAGTGATCGCTGCAGTCGCCTTTTTGCAGTGCGCGCTCGTTCACGTTTGGCCATTGTTGCTCGATTGTTTGCGCCACAACGACAAGCGCGCGGTGATCTCTTGCTCGTACCCAGCATCTGACGGCGCATAGAATTTTTCGCCACCGATTTTGTCGGGAAGGTAGCGCTCGGCGACAGGATGGCCCTCAAAGTCGTGCGGATATTGATAGCCGCTGCCGTAACCGAACTCTTTCATCAGCTTGGTCGGCGCGTTGCGAATGTGTATCGGCACCGGCAGCGCACCGTGTTCGGTCACCGCACGCCGCGCAGCAGCATAGGTTGTCAGCACCGAGTTTGATTTGGGCGCGGTCGCCAAATAGATCGCGGCTTGGGTCATCGGCAACGTGCCCTCGGGCAGGCCAATTAGTCGGACCGAGTCGAGCGCAGAAATCGCGACGGTGAGTGCGCGCGGGTCAGCGTTGCCGATGTCTTCGGAAGAGAAGATCACCATTCGCCGCATCAGAAAAATCGGATCTTCGCCGGCCTCGAGCATGCGCACCAACCAGTACACCGCGGCATCGGGGTCAGACCCGCGCATCGATTTGATGAAAGCCGAAACCAGGTTGTAGTGCTCGTCCCCGGCTTTGTCGTAGAGCAGCGTTTTGGTTTGCAACGCCTCGTGCACCGTCGACGCTGTGATCTCGTCTGATTGCGAACGGGTCGCCAACTCAGCAGCGATCTCCAGAGTAGACAGCGCACGGCGGGCGTCGCCGGAGGATTGTTGCGCGATCAGTGCGCAGGTTTCGGCGGCGCAGCGAAGTTTCATTGTACCGAGGCCGCGCTTTTCATCTCCGAGCGCGCGTCCGAGCAGTTGGGTAATCGCTGATTCGTCGAGCGCTTCGAGTCGCACCACTTTGCAGCGCGAGAGCAGCGCGGCGTTGACTTCGAAGGAGGGGTTTTCAGTGGTCGCCCCAATCAAGGTGATGGTTCCGGCTTCGACGTGTGGCAATAGCGAATCTTGTTGTGCTTTGTTAAAGCGATGAATCTCATCGAGAAATAGCACGGTTTTTTGTCGCGCTTCGGAGCGCGCGCGATCGGCCTCGGCGACGGTTTCGCGCAGCTCTTTGACGCCCGACTGCGCCGCCGACATCGCCACCAAGCGGGCGCCGGCGCGCCGCGCCAAAATGCTGGCGAGCGTGGTTTTTCCAGTGCCGGGCGGTCCCCACAAGATCAAAGAGGGTAGGCCGCCGCCGGGCGCGACACTGAGCAACCTGTCCGGCCCGAGCAAATGCGACTGGCCGACAAATTCGTTTAGCTCCCGCGGCCGCATTCGTTCCGCCAGCGGCTGGCCGACGCGATCGCGATCGGCCGAATGGCGAAAAAGATCCATGGCTGTAACCTTCCTGATCTTTGTGGTGTTTCGCGATTTGCCCTACGCAAATCGAGCTGGTATCCTGCGATCGAAGGTGTACGGAAGCAATGGCCAAAAAAACCAGCAAGAAAAGCGCCAACACAGCGGCCACTCCAGTAGCGGAAGAGGACGATCTCGTAGTCCAAATTTTTCAGCAACTCCGCTATCGACGGGCGCGGCTGTCGCCCGTCGACAAGAACCACTGGGATGATCCCAAAGTGGTACCGCACCTAGAAGCGCTCAGAGATGAAGCCGCTGCATTGGTGGAGAAAAAACTCGACGAGTTGAAGTCAGAAAAATGGATTCCTTTTCTCTCCGAAATTGGTCGCTCACCGTATGTTGACATCGGCAGTTTGATGCCGGGATGAGCGGTTGTCTTTAACGCAGAAAGTTCAGTGCGGTTTCAGCAAAGGCTGGTTGCTCTTCGATGTAGACAAAGTGGCCGCTGTTTTCAAACCACTGTAGCGGCACATTCCAAGCGCGCGCTGCGGCTTCTATGTTGGCTGCACCGACCACGCGACTGTGACGGCCGGCAACCAGCATCGCTGGCACCGCGAGTGGATCCATGTCGTCGCCGTGGTGGCCGTCGAGAAATCCCTCTTTGTCAAACGCGACTACGGCGGCTTGTGGAATGCAGCCGCCGAGACCCGATTCGCGATCTAAGTTCAGGTTGCGCTCTTGTCCGGTTTTTGCAGCGTAGTGGAGGTGCGACCAGACAAACGGTGGAGTCAGCAGTTCGTACGTTTTCATCAACCGTTCGAAGACGGAAGCCTCGGTCGATCGCGCCACCGCGGCAACCACTCGTGCCTGCGTGTGATGCTCTTTTTTCGCCGCCTGGGCCAGCGTCTCGAGCTGTTGTTCAAACACCGCTTGGATGTCGGCGCTGATGTCGATGAGCAAGAGCTTGCGCACCCGACCCGGATAGGCGCGCGCATACTCGACCGCTATCAGACCGCCGAAGGAGTGCGCGATCAAGTTCACCGTTTCAGCGCCCGACTCTTGTCGTAGTCGATCGATGTCGTCGAGCGAATTTTTCATGCCAAATTTTTCGCTGTCGCCGCCGGCCCACGAGCGACCGCCGCCGCGCTGATCGAAATAGATCATGCGCAATCCACGTTCGAGTTCGGCGCCGACCGATTTTTCGAACGCGTACGAATTGTAGCCGGGCCCGCCGTGCAGGTAGATGGTGACCGGCCCCGCTGCATTGCCGGCGATTTTGTACCAAAGATCGACGCCGTCGCTGGTGCGCAAGGTGGCGCCACCGTCGCGCTTAGGATCGGGCGCACGGCATTCTGTTCGCTGCAATTGGTCCGATTTGCGCGAAGGGGCGGGACAGCCGGCCAACGCCAAGCCAGCGAAGACGAGGACGCTCATCACTTTCCTGAGCAGGCTCGAAGCGAGTCCTCGGAAAGACTTTCGCGCCGGCTTGGATGTTCTCTTCCGAGCAAAACTCTGCGCGGCAAGCGCTAGACCGACGCGATCGATGCTCACCAACGCTTCACACGCAACTGCATCGAAACCTGCTTTTTTTGCGGTGCCGATCGGATCGGCCAAAAATTGCTTTCGGATTTGCTTGTCTACATACAGCCGAGCCAAAAACGATTCAATCGCCGGTGCGCGATAGGGGGCGCGGTCGCTGACTACGTGGACGGGCACATTGGTTTGTTCGATGGCGCGTATCCGACCGATTGCGAGAGCGTCACGCGCACGGCTAAGCTGATCCAGCAGTTGTTCGAAAGGAGGATAGACGCCATCGCGTTCGAGGAGGACGGTGAGCGGGCGAGTTGCTTTGGCACCAACCTCGGTGAGCAGCCGATACACTTCTATCGGAACGTCATGGAGGTGGTCGTCAAGCAGCCGCTTTTCGCCGGTGGAGGATGTAATCCATTTACCGCCGGCCAGGTGGACCGCTGCAACGCGTTCGAACGGAATACGAGAGAGAAAATCATTTGGTTCAAATCCGAAATTGATGGCATTGGTGTAAAGATTGTTTAGATCGAGGAGTAGATCGCAATTCGAAGCACTGAGGACATGTGAAACCCAGGTGGTCTCGTCGTACACACTTGCCGGGGGATTGATCAGGGTTGCAATGTTTTCCATGAGCGGGCGCGTCCCAACGACGGTGCTAGCGAGTTCGAGATTTCGAGACGCACCATCGATGGTAGCATCGGTTCGCGGTGGCGCGGCGAGGTGTCCGATCTCGACTCCGTCGCTTCGCACAAACGCCAGGTGTTCAGACCAGAAATCTGGTTGAATCGCATGGACGACTCGCGCCATCGCGTCAAGGCGCGAGCGATCGACCGGAGACGCGGAGGCAAGACCGAGCGACACACCGTGAAGAACCACCGGCACCTGGGCTGCTAAGGTTTTGATTGCGCGCAGGTGTGCAGCCGGCGCAGTGAAGAGATCGTCGGCAATCACTTCGACGACGTCGATATCGTCGAGATGGGAGAGAATTGCAGCGGCCAGTTCGGGGCGCCACCCAATGCCGACGCGATCTTTCATGCGTCAGCTTCCACAACCACCGCAACCGCCACCACATCCGCCGCCACAGGAAGATCCGCAGGAGGATCCTCCGGAGGAACCGCACGAAGAGAGGTGCCCACACGCCGATCCGCATGAACTCCCCCATGTCGAGAGGCCCTGCGGTCGACTGGCCGCCATGGGAAAGAGCGCTTGTGCCTGCAGGAATGCTGCAGCCGGCAGCGCGTTTAGGCCAAATACTGCGGCTAGGAGTGCCAATTCGTTTGTCGCGCCACCAGGAGGTATTTCGTCAGCGCGATCTCGAAGGCGAGAAAACAGTGTCTCGAAATCTTGCAGCACACGATCTCCGAGCACGGTCCTGCGCGATCGCAAAACCAGAGTTACGACAATGGGCACCGCGAGAGCAAAGAAGACGAGAAAACCAATGTTGTGTCGCCCGCGCGAAAGCGCCAAGTCGATCTTGGAATAGGCAACCCACCATAGACACGTGATCGCTCCGAGGCCGCAGAGCGCGCGGCCAAATACTTGGTTTCGCGTCGGCAATAATCTTTGTTTGGTCAGCTCAGTTTGGAACGCTCGGCAAGCTTCGAGGGGGGCAGGCTGAGAGAAAACACTGAACGCGGCAGCAGGGAAAGCAAATCCTTCAAGAAGTTTTCTTTCGATCGGGCGCCGCACTCGTTCGACTGCACCGATTTCTGCGGTCAAGAGCTCACCCTCGGCTTTGAGGAGGCCTCTATCTACGAGGGCGATGATTGCCACCCGCAGGGCTTGATGGCTGCCACCTCGGAGATAAGCGATCTGGTAGGGATCGGTCAATCTTGGCACCGGTCCAGATTCGAACATTCGCCGCAATAGAATGACGATGCCAATTACGCACGCCGACAAGGCAATGTAAAACAGTAGAAATGCTGGCCCGTGTAGGTCAAATGGATTCATTGTTTAGGCGCTATTTCAGGGCTTCAACCTGAAGGCGCATTTGTTGGGTGAGCTCGATGAGGCGAATCAGGGTTGGGCCGGCTACGCCCGGAGGAAGTGAGCCGGTCTCTCGGGCGTCGGAGATGTGCTGCAAAACCTCGTTCCATCCGGTGGCGGGCAGGTGAGTGGCAACGCGCTCGAGCGCTGCTTTGGGGGAGGCGGCGCTTTCGCCTTTAAGATCGAGAAGGGCGGCTGCGCAGGCCCGAATCGGACCTGCAGTATCGGCAACCACCACGGCACACTGTTCGTCGCGCAGACTGCGTAGGAGGTACTTTTGCCGGAGTCGAAGGGTGAGATTCAAAAGCACTTGTTTCAGTCGGAAAATCTCTGCAACTCGCGAAGGTGTTACGCCATGAAAGGGATCGGATCCAAACAGGATTTTTCGTCGGTGTAGGACATCGGCAAATTTCACTGCGAAAGCATCGACGGCGGTCGTGATCTCGTTCTCGAGGAGAAACATGCAGGTGAGCTTGACGGCAGCGTACGCGATTCGAAGCGGCTCACGAAGGTCGGCCATTTGGGCAGGATCGAAGGCGGTGAGAACAACGATGGTGTTTACGTCGGAGGTTTGCCGAAGACGCCCCTCGGCAGCGCTTCCATAGAGGACAATAGACCGAAGATTGGAACCGAGCGATGATCGAGCCGCTTCGACAAAGTCGGCTAGGACGCGATCGACGGGTTCCGGCAGTTCAAGTTGTGTCAAGGGCATATGGGCTCCCACTCGTCGGAAAACGTCCGAACATAACGTGGAACGCATGGTAGACTCAATACGCATGAGCGATCGGCCGTACTTCCTGTGGGATGTCGACATCACCGACGGTGAGTTTCGCGAACGACTTAAACATCCCGATCCGCGCATTCGCGCCCAGTGGCAAGGAGTGCTCTTGCGCGAAGCGCGACTCGACGAAGTATGGAAGTACCTATCGCTGGCTGAGATCTTAGAAGACTGGCCGAATTTTTATAAACATCTGGGGCGGCGTCGCTCCTTCTGGGACTTTTTGATCAAAGGGTGGCGTGAAGATGGCCTTCTCGCCGCCTAACCCTGATCTGCTGACGCCATTGCAGCGTGACCTGCTCGAGGCTTTTTTTGCTCGCGAACAGCGCATGTTTCTCATCGGTGGTGGCGCGCTCGAGATTGCCGCCAACAAAGTCTGCACGCTGCTCAGTCGCTCAGAAATCAAGGATCTCGTCGACATGCAGCAGCTGGTTGCCGCGGGCGTCGACGTCGATCAAGCGTTTGTCGACGCAGAAAAAAAAGATGGCGGCGCCGAACCGGCTACGCTCGCCTGGGTACTTGATCAGCTGTCCATCGCGCCCAGTGCTCGCCTTCCCGGTGGTGTTGATCCGGTCGAGCTTGATCGCTTTCGCGTCGATTTCATCAAGCGCTTGCGCGCTCTGGCGTTTTCACGAGCGCGTTTGAAGTAAAGCGAAGGCTACGCAGCGCGGTGTTGCTCGGGGCGCCATTCGAGTGCAAGCCGCTTTCGCGACGCTGCGCAATCTCGCAGATATAGATTGATGAGCGCCTGATACGGGATACCGGTTTCCGCCGCGAGGCCGTTGAAATAGGCGACTGTCTCTACATCAAGTCGAATGGTGATTTGCCGTTTGAGACGCTTGGCGTACGGATTTCGTTTCGCCTTGCTAAAATCATATTGCTTTCTCATCGCGCCCACCTGCTTTCGTATTGTTTTTGTTCGAAGCGATTCGCTTTGCGAGCCGAAATGATCCGAATCACTTCATCACGCTCGCGATAGCAGTGACAGACCACCAGCATTCGCAGGGATGAACTCATCCCCAGAAGAATGAATCGATCATCCGTATCCGAACCTTCAGGATCAGGAAGAAGCAGACCGTGGTCGTCGTGAAACGCGGTTTGGGCTTCTTCAAAGGAAACGTTGTGCTTCTGCTTGTTGGTCGAGTTTTTTCGCTCATCCCAATCGAAGCGAAGGTTAAGCATCGCCGTACAGTATAATTATAATGTAGTTCAATTGCAATACTCGT
>JAHFDU010000331.1 GCA_023248835.1 Myxococcales bacterium
GATTGGTGTCTGTTTGCGTCAAGTCGAGGCGGCCGTCGTGGTTGAAGTCTCCCGCCGACAAGGTGCCGTGATGATATCCGATCTGCATCTGCTCGAGCTCACGCAGCGTACCGTCCCCGCTTCCCAGAAAAACTCTCAGCCGCTCTTCTTGGACTCGAAAGTCACCAACGGCGCCAATAGTCAACGCCGTGTCGAGCTTGTGGTCGCCATCAAAGTCGCCAAGCACCGGCGGCCGGTGATCTGCTCCGAAAACGTTCGACCCCAGAGGATAGCTTGCACTCTTGGCGAACGAACCATCCCCGCGCCCAAGATAGATTTCGAGATCGGAGCCGGCCGGTGCACCATAGTCGTTGAAGCGATTCTTCTCCTGAATAAGATCGAGTTTGCCGTCGCTGTTGAAATCACCCGCTGCGACCACTGGATAGTAGCAATTCGCTGCCAGTGACAGACGAGAAATCGGCTTGCCGAGCGCGCCGTCGCCGCTGCCGAGAAAAACGGTAGTGGTGCCGTCGAGGTGGATCTGAACCAGGTCGACAATCTGGTCGCCGTTGATATCGCCGGCTAGCAGGTCATCCGGCGTGACCGTCAAGTCTGGCTGATAGGAAACCTCCGAAAACGTTCCGTCGCCGCGGTTCAGAAAGACGCTGTAGGCATCAGCGACATCGAGCCTGCCGTCGCCATCAAAATCGGCCGAGAGGACAGGGTGCTCGCCCCATACCGGACCGGCCTGCAACGGAGACGGCCACCCAGGAAGCACTTGGAGGTTGGGCGTGACCACCTGTCCATCCTCTTTGGCGAGAAGAACATCCACTCCTGCCACCAAATCGATTCGCCCGTCCGCGTTGAAATCACCTGGAATCAGCGGCGCCGGAATGCTGACATCGATCTGCCACGACGGCGAAAAGTGGCCGGCTCCGTCGCCGAGAAGCAGTGCGGGATCGCTCTTTCCCGCTGCACAGAACAGGTCAGCTTTGTTGTCGCCATTCCAATCTACGACAACAATGGTTCCAGCCACGGTTTGACCTGAGAACGGGACGAAGTTGCACGAGCCGACGTATGTCGTGCTCTCGACCGGAGTGCCGCTTGCCTGGCCGAGGAACACCGTGAGGCCCGCTTCAGAGTTACAAACGAAATCGGGAAATTCATCGCCATTGAAATCACCGACCGCAAAATCTAAAAATCTGCCGCCGCGCCAAGCGACGGTCTTGTGAAAAGATCCGTCGCTGTTTGCAAGCGCAAGGACGCCGCCGTTTTCGCTGTCAGCGGCGGCGACGTCAAGCAGGCCGTCGTGGTTAAAGTCGCCCGCCACCAGCGACCACGAATTGAGGTCAATCGGCAGAGCCGCGCCTTTGCGAAAGCTGCCGTCGCCGACGCCGAGGAATATGGCCGGGTGCGGGCTCGATGCGATCGCCAAATCGAGCTTACCGTCGTGATCAAAATCGGCCACATCCATCGCCGAAGTGGCAGTGCCGGTGATGCTGGCGTCGCTTAGCAGGATCTGGAAGTTGCCGTTTCCGTCGCCCAAGAGCACACTCAGGCCGCTGCTGCTGACCGATGCCAGATCGAGTTTGCCATCTCCGTTAAAATCGCCGGCTTTCAGATCTCCGTAGAAGCAGCAGCCAGCCAGAATCTTGGGCGGAGCGAAGATGCCATTGCCGAGGCCCACATGAAGCAGCAAAGCGCCGCCTGCATCCACTAGATCGAGCTTGCCGTCTTGGTTGAAATCCCCCTTTACGATGTAGCCGCCTGAAGCGCCCAGCTGGGGCAAGCTGTCTTTGAAGGGGCGTGCTGGATCGCATGCCTCGGTAGGCACGCACTTGCCCTGTGCCAGCGTCGACCCGGTGGGGCAGCTTGGCAGACATTGATTGCCGTCGCATTGCACCGATCCGCCACTTGGAGGCGTACAAGCTGTGCAAGTGGTGCCGCAGGCGTGCTCATCATTGGGCACCATCTGGCCAAGACAGAGATGACGGTTGTCAATTCTCGCCTGGCCGCTGAGAGCGGAGTTCTCATTGTCGGTGGTGGCGCGCGCCACCGGCAGTGTGGTGTCTTGTGGGCCAGAATTTGGTTCGGGTCCGGAAACGGATCCGATGTGATGACACCCCGCCAAGACTCCGAGAAACATCAGTTTTCTGCCCATTCCTGACCTCCAGCGCTTGAGCGATCTGACCGCTTTCTAATAGTTGGTGAACGGCGCGCTGAAAAACGTTCAAGACGTTCACCGATTTGTACCTGTTCATGCTCCCCTGTCCGTGCATCCTGAGCGGAGCGCAGCGAAGTCGAAGGGCGAAACAATCAAAATCTGCCCTTCGACAGGCTCAGGGCGAGCGGGGCGTGGGGCGTGAACGCTTACACCGATATTAACTGTTCAAGAGGCCCCCCACCTTGCTATGGTCCGACGGTGGCTGGCGAGAACATTCTGGTGGTCGACGACAATCCGACCATTGTGCACGTGGTCGATCTGGTGCTTACGCGCGCCGGCTACAATGTGCGCTCTGCTGCAGACGGCGATGAGGCCCTGCAGCGCGCAAAAGAGCAGCGTCCGGATCTGATTCTGCTCGATTTCATCATGCCCAAGATGAATGGGTATCAGTTCTGCCGCGCGCTCGCCGCCGAGCCGGGCTTACAGGGCGTGCCGGTGGTACTGATGAGTGGCAAAGCCGGCGAAGTAGGGGACCGCTTTGTCAAACTGATGGGCATCGTCGATTGCATCAGCAAACCGTTTTCGCGCGAGGCGCTGCAGGCGGTGGTCGAGCATGCGTTACAGCGGAAAGAGGCTGCGATTGGCAGCACGCTCGAGGTCGATATTGATGTCGCCCCGACGCCGAGGAGCTCGCCATTTGATGAACAGACTTCGCCGCGGCACCGGCTGCCGGTCGGGCCGAGCGAACGCAAACTTGATGCATTGGCAGTTTTGCGCGAATCGATCGTGGAGACCTGTGTTGATCGTGCAGTGGTGTCGGCGCGTGACGCGCAGTCTCTGCGCGCCGTGCTCAGCGACGCGTTGCTCGAACGAATTGCGGCGCCGGTGGCGCAGGCGCTGCTGTTTAATTCCGAGGTGGCGCTCGAGGGAAATTTGCGCAAAGTGCCGATTGGCGAGGTGCTGTCACTGCTCGCTGAACAGCGTCAGTGGGGAATGCTGACGGTGATGCGTCAGATGGAAAGGCCGGCCGGCGAAGCGGCGCGCGTCGACGTGTTTTTTAAGAGAGGCAAGATCGAGCTGGTGCTGGCCGATCACCTGTCGAGCGAGTTTCAGGTCGGTCGCTACCTAGCTGCCGCGCATGAGATTTCCGACGAGGAACTCGAGCGAGTCATCGCCGAAACCGGCGAAGCAGACCGGGAGCCGCGCCCGCTCGGTACTCGCCTGGTGGAACGCGCTCGTGTCACGCCCGGTGATGTGAAGGACGCGCTGTCGAAGCAGGCGCGCGAACGAATCTACGAACTCTTGCGTTGGCCGGCCGGGCGTTTTTCGTTCATGCAGACGCAAGAGCTGGTTCCACTGGCGGTGGAAGCCGCACTCGGACTCTCCGTCGGTGAAGTGCTGATGGAGGGGTTCCGTCGCGTCGACGAATGGCACCTCATCGAGCGTGAGGTCGACGATTTTGAGGGCATATTCTTGCGCAACGAAGAGTTGCTGCAAGATCTGGGTCGCGCTCGACTCGAACGCGACGAATTGATCGTGCTCGATCTGGTCAACGGTCGCAACAATGTAAACGACATCGTGCGGCTGTCGCGTTTCGCCTCGTTTGACGTCGCGAAGCTGCTGTATCGCTTACTCGCGACCAAACTGATCCGGCGTCGCATTGCGCCGGTGGTTGCGTAGTCACATCGCGAACAGTACGATCGCTCCGAGCACGATGCGATAAAAGCCAAATGGCGCAAGACCGTGGTTCTTGAGATAACGCAAAAAACCGGCGATCACCGCCCAAGCCACCACAAACGAGACCGCAGTGCCGAGGAGAAGCGGGACGAGCTCACTGCCGCCGAGGAGCTGGTGGCGAGCTTTGTACAATTCGTACAACGTCGCCATGCCAAGCGTTGGCAGAGCGAGCAGAAAAGAAAATTCAGCCGACGTTGCGGTCGACAATCCAGTGAGTTGCCCGGCGACGATGGTGCACATCGAGCGCGACGCCCCCGGCCAGAGCGAAAAACATTGGCCGAGGCCAATCAGAAAGCCGCGGCGCCAGTTGATCGCTTCCAGGGATTGCTCTTCTCCCATCGCGTGATCGGCCTTGCGCAACCGCTCGACCAGGATCATCAGCAAACCGCCGGTGAGCAGAGCGATCGCCACCGGACGCACTCCGAATAGATGCGCTTTGATCGTCTTGCGTAAGAGCAGCCCGACGACTGCAGTGGGCACAAATCCGGCGATCAGTGCGCCGGCAAGTCTCGACGATGCAATTTCGCGCTTGGCCAGGCCCGCCAGTCGTTCCGCCAGCAGACGTCGATAGTACAGAGCGACCGCAAACAGCGCCCCGAGCTGGATTACAATCTCGAACGATTTGGAGACTTCGCTCTCGCTGTGCAGCAATTCCCCGACGAGAATGAGGTGACCAGTCGAGGAGATCGGCAA
>JAHFDU010000029.1:0-5207 GCA_023248835.1 Myxococcales bacterium
TCGCGCTCATCGCTGAGGGCATCTACCTTCTCTTCAAACGTGAGGGCATGGGCTATGGCGACGCCAAATTGCTGATGCTGGTGGGAGGATTCTGCGGCTGGCCGGCGGTGCCGTTCAGTCTTTTTCTCGGCGGCCTTCTCGGTTCGATTTGCCTGCTGCCAGTGATGGCCTTACGTCGGCAAAAAATGATCGGCGTCGAAATTCCCTTCGGACCATTTCTCGCAGCAGCGGCGGTGATTTATTTGCTCGAGGCTGACACGATTCAATTTTGGATGGGTTAAGTAGCTACTGATCTTCCCCTCGAAAAACGGCCACTGGGTTATCGTCGGCTTTCAAGATCGTGCGCAGCTTCGGCCACCATCCACTCCTGTTCGCGGTGTTCGTGGTGGTGTTGTTGATATTCTTGTGGTTCTTCGTCGTGCCTACCTGGCGAATCATCGTTTTACGCATGCGGATTCGCGAATTAGAAGCATCCTGAGCCTGGCATGGGTTCCCAATTGCAGCGTTCTGACGCATAATTTCTTCCAACTGTGGCGACACGCGAACAAACGGTGAGCAAGCTCGATCGCATCGGCAATTGTCGCATCCTTGAGGAGATCGGATCGGGCGGCATGGCGACGATCTACAAAGCGGTGCAGGAGAGCCTCGGCCGCACGGTAGCGATCAAAGCGCTGAAACCAGCGGTTGCACAAAAGTCGCACTTTGCCGTGCGGTTTGAACGCGAAGCGCTGTCGCTGTCAGCGCTGCAGCACGAGAACATCATCCACATCTACGATTTTCACCGGGTCGGTGACGAACTTTACATCGTGATGGAGTTCGTCGAGGGCATCGACCTCTACGACTTGCTCGAGCGCTGTCCGGTACTGCCAGCGGACGTCGCCGCCATCATCGCGCTGCAAGTAGCGCGCGCGCTCGACTACGCTCACTTTCGCGGCGTCATCCACCGCGACATCAAGCCAGCCAACATCATGATTTCGAAATCGGGCGGCATCAAGCTGATGGACTTTGGCATCGCCCGCGATCAATCATTTGGCGATTTGACAGAAACTGGCACCGGCCTCGGAACGCCGTCGTACATGAGTCCGGAACAGATTCTCGGCGACAAGATCGATTTTCGCTCCGACATTTTTGCACTCGGCACCGTGCTCTATCAGATGCTCTGCGGTCGCAAACCGTTCATCGAGGATCCCAATAAGAGCGTAATGCACAAGATACGCCTCGAACGGCCGATTCCCGCGCGCAAACTCAACTCCGCGATTCCTGGCGAGCTTGAGCGCATCATCGAGCGCTGCATGGAAAAGCGGCGCGACAATCGCTTTCGCTCGACGCAAGAGTTGGTTGCCGTGCTCGAGCGTTTCGTTTCTCGCACGGTGGAAGTGAATTATCACGCACGGTTGGTGCAGTTTCTTTGCGCGCAGAATGTCGTGCAAGAGAACGAACTCGAATCCTACCTGCACCCGGTGCTCACCGAGAGCAAGCGGCTGTCAGCAATGCGCGGCAGTGGCCTCGGGAAGTTCGCCAAACAAGAAGCGCTGGTTCTCGCAGTTGCAGTTTTCGTCATCGGCATGATTCAACTCTCGCCCATCGGCACCGCCCCGACAATGGCGGGCGTGACGGTGAGCGATTCGGTTGGAAGAGTGCGTATTGCCACCAAGCCTGGTACCGCGGTTTTTGTGGACGGGAAATACGTCGACACCACGCCGATTTCTGGTCCGCTGGTACTCAAAACTGGCTCTCACCGTCTCGAATTCCGCAATCCAATATTTCGTTCCGAGACTCGCTCTATCACCGTCGAGCGTGATAGTGTTGCCACCATCACCGTCGATCTTCACTCACGCTAGTCCCATTCTTGGTCGCATCTCATCATCGTGTTACCCTCACTTCGTCATGCGAATGTTGAAAGCACGGTTTCGTGCCCGCGATGAGTTTCTCGAGGCCTACGATGGCACCGAAGGCGCGGGGACCCTGTTTGTCGCCACGACACGCGCGCTCGCCGCGGCAGAGCCGGTGATCGTCGAGCTACTTTGCGACGGCTTGCCCAACCCGGTGCTGATTCGCGGCACCGCGCTGCAATGGCGGGCTGCAGTGCCGCGGCTAAGGGTGAGAGCGGGCGCGACCATCACGTTCGACGCCAGTGAAGCAGAGAAGTGTCGTTTTGTACTCGCAACCCTGGCCGGTGAGCGAACCTCACCGCGTCGCAAACATGCGCGCATTCCGATCACTCTCCCGGTACGTTATCGTCTGGTGCCCGGCCCAATCGAAATGGTGGACGGGTCGCTGAGCGAGATTTCGGCGGGAGGAGCGCTCCTCGAAGTGCCATCGATTGCGCTTGCTACCGAGGTCATTATCGAATTGGTGCCGCCGGGCGGCGCAGCAGCGATTCCGATCACGGGGCGTGTCACCTATCACACGCCGACCGGTTCAGGCTTGAAATTCATCTACCGCGACGGTGGCGGATCGCGCCGACTGCGCGAACTCATTCGTCGGCTTTGCATCGAATGAAGCGACGTCGCAGATCGCGGCCCTCGGTGCAGCCGCGGCCGACCGTGGAATTTGTCGACGCGATTTTTCGCCGACTAAAACTCGATGCCACCGCGCGTGCATTCTTAGCGATGCGCGCTTTTACCGAAGCTGCCCATACCCTCAAAGCGCGCGCGCGCGCTGAACGGCTGCGCGGAACTACATTGTATGTACGCGTCGCATCCGCGGCCTGGTCGCAACAACTGCACGCGCTCAAAGCGGAACTATTGGAAAAAACCCGCGCCATCGCGGGGGGGGATGCGATTCACGATCTTCGTTTCGAGGTCGGACCGCTCGAGGAGATCCACGAGTGGAGACCGGAAGATCCTCGCGCGCCAATGCCGACACCACAGCGTGCGCCACCGTCGGACACCATCGTGCACGCGATGGGCGAAGTGAAAGATGCCGATTTACGCGACGATCTGGTGCGCCTCTATTTACACATGCGATAAGCAAGCGTCTTTTAGTTTGCGCACGAACTGCGCTGCGTGGGCACAGCGATCCGCCGGATCTTTTCCAGTGCGAATCGCTTCTACCAGTGCACTGCCGACCACCACCGCATCTGCATGAGGCGCGAGTGCGCGCACTTGCTCGGCGGTTTTGACGCCAAAGCCGACCGCAATCGGCAGATTACCAAGGGCGGGACGGAGGGTCTGGAGATGTTCTGCGACCTCGCTCGGTCGCAACGTGCCAGCGCCGGTCACCCCGGCGAGTGCCACATAGTAGGCAAATCCAGAGGCGCAGGCGGCGATTTTGGCGGCGCGCTGCACCGTCGTCGTCGGTGCCAAAAGCGGAACGCGTACCAGGTTCGATGCACGCGCGGCTGCATCCAGATCAGCGGACTCTTCCGGCGGCACATCGACCACCAACAAACCATCCGCACCCGCGCGCTCGGCGTCGCTGCAAAGTCTCGTGTACCCAAATTGCAGCATCGGATTGGCGTAGCCGAAAAGCGCGATCGGCACTTCGCAATCACGGCGAATGTCAGCGACGATGGAAAGCGCTTTCTCGATGGTATGGGGCGCCATTTCGCCGCACGAAAGCGCGCGCTCCATCGCTCGCTGGATCACCGGGCCATCCGCCGCCGGATCACTAAATGGAATTCCGAGTTCGACCAAATCTGCTCCAGCGTGGCTGACGGCGCGCACGAGCTCAGCGGTCTCTCGGTGATGCGGATCGCCGGCAGTCAAGTAGACGATGAGCCCGGTCTCTTGCTTTTGCCGAAGGTCCACAAAACAGCGATCGACGCGATTCATTGCGCTCCTTTGCTGAACGCCGCGGTGACGGTCTGAATGTCTTTGTCGCCGCGCCCTGAAAGCGAAACGCCAATCAGCTGATCGGAACGCAGTGTCGGCGCCAACTTCTCGACGTAAGCGATCGCATGCGCGGTCTCGAGCGCGCAAAGAATGCCTTCGCTGCGCCCGAGGCGAGAGAAGCCGCGCAATGCTTCCTCGTCGGTAATTGAAAAATAGTGGGCCCGACCCGACTGCTTGAGCCAAGCGTGCTCGGGACCAACTCCGGGGTAGTCCAGCCCGGCCGAAATCGAATGAGCCGGCAGAATTTGTCCGTCGTCATCGGTGAGCACCAGACTCTTCGACCCATGCAGAATGCCAACACGACCACAACTGAGCGTCGCAGCGTGGCGGCCGGCGAGTCCCTCCCCTGCCGCCTCAACGCCGTGCAGTGCGACTCCGGGATCGTCGACAAATGCATCAAACAGCCCCATCGCGTTGGAGCCGCCACCAACACACGCGACGCAAACATCGGGCAGTCGGCCCTCGCGCTCGAGCAACTGGTGCTTGGCCTCTTTGCCGATCACTGACTGAAACTCGCGCACCAGCAGCGGATAGGGATGCGGGCCAGCGACGGATCCAATGACATAGTGAGTGTCCGAAACACGCGCCAGCCACTCGCGCATCGCCTCGTTCATTGCATCTTTCAAGGTGCGCGTGCCCGACTCGACGACGTTTACTTTCGCGCCCAGTAGCCGCATGCGAAACACGTTGTGCGCTTGACGCTGCACATCCTCTGCGCCCATGAAAATCTCGCAAGAAAATCCAAAATGGGCGGCCACCGTCGCTGTCGCCACTCCATGCTGGCCAGCTCCGGTCTCGGCAATTAATCTCGATTTTCCCATGCGTCGCGCCAGCAGTGCCTGGCCAACGCAGTTGTTGATCTTGTGCGCGCCAGTGTGATTGAGATCCTCGCGCTTGAGATAAATTTTTGCGCCGCCGAGCTCCGCTGTAAGTCTTGCCGCAAAGGTTAGTGCCGAGGGGCGTCCGACATAGTCCGAAAGCAGCGCCTCGAGCTCGGCTAAAAATTTAGGATCGTTACGCGCCTCACGAAAAGTGGTTTCGAGCTCCTCCAGAGCAGGAATCAGCGTTTCGGCAACAAAGCGCCCGCCGAATTCGCCAAAATATCCGTTCTCTCCTCTCAACATCTGCTTCCTTTGGCCGCGTGCACAAACGCGGCGACTTTCTTGTGATCTTTTTTGCCAGGCGCCGACTCAACTCCACTGGCCACATCGACGCCAAACGGCTGCACCGAAGCGATCGCCGTCGCGACGTTGTCGGCCGTCAGCCCACCGGCCAAGATCACCGAATGGCGAGCGGCTGCCTGCGCGGCCAGGGCAACCGATGGCGCTAGGCCTGAGCCGCCATACATGGGAGTGTCGGAATCGATCACAA
>JAHFDU010000029.1:5217-12830 GCA_023248835.1 Myxococcales bacterium
CAATCATAGAGCGACAAACGAGCGAGAGACTGTTCGTCACGCAAACCGATCGCCTTCCAATACCGGCCAGCGAATTGTTGGCAGAACTCTGGCGTCTCGTCGCCGTGAAATTGTGCTTTCACAATCGCTCCCGACGAAAATGCTTGTTCCACCTCGTCCCTGGTTGGATTGACGAAAACTCCGACACGCAAAATGTCCTTTGCCAGTTTTTCGGCGATCGTGGTGGCCTGCTGCAACGAAACTGCGCGCGGCGATGGTGACCAGAAATTAAAACCAATTGCGTCAGCCCCAGCGTCGAGCGCGGCGCGAGCATCTTCGAGTCGACTTATGCCGCAAATCTTTACAAACATTTCACGCCATCAGCTCCTGTAGGGCGAGCCCGGGTGAGCGCGCACGCAGCAGCGACTCTCCCACCAAGATCGCATCCACTCCATGCGCTCGCATGCGTGCGACATCGGCCGGGGTTCGAATTCCGCTTTCCGCCACCACGATACGATCGCCAACCCGCGCTTTGACGCCGACACTCCTCGATAAATCGATCTCCAGCGTATCCAAATTGCGATGGTTGACGCCGATGATCGCTGCCCCGGCTTCAAGCGCTACGTCAATCTCACGTTCATCGTGCGTTTCGACCAACGCGTCGAGCCGCAGCGCTTTCGCTGCATCAACCAAATGTTTCAGCTGCGGCGGCGAAAGAATCCGCACGATCAGCAACACCGCGTCGGCACCGGCGAGTTTTGATTCGTACAGATCGCGTTCGTCGAGCAGAAAATCTTTGCGCAAAATCGGCAGCGCGGCCGCGCTCTTCGCTGTCGCCAGATCGCTGAGCGCGCCAGCGAAGAATTTTTCATCGGTGAGAATCGACAGCGCGCAAGCACCGTGGTCGGCGTAGTCACGCGCAACTTCCATCACATTTCCGTCGTGACGAAGCTCGCCGCCGGAGGGAGACCGCCGCTTGAATTCGGCAATCACCGCGACCTCGCTTTGTCGCCGCAGCGAGGACGCAAAATCGCGCGTCGGCACCAGCTCCACTTGAGCGTGCAAGTCGGCGAGCGATACCGGCTTTCGCACTGCGATCACGCGCCTTTTTTCGGCGACAATTTGATCGAGAATCACTCTCGCTCCTGAGAATGGACCCAGCGCTGAAGCAACGCGGCCGCTGAACCATCATCGAGCAGCGCTTCGGCCCGGCGTGCATTGCTCGACCAGTCGCCTTGCCCTGCCATGCAGAATGTCGCGGCAGCGGTCATCACCACACAGTTGCGAGCGGCTCCGGTTTCGCCCCCCAAGATCGCGCGCGCCCTCAATGCGTTTTCAGCCGGCTCGCCGCCAGCAAGCCCGGACGGGTCGAGATCGGTGAGGCCAAAGTCACGCGGTGAAAGCGTGTATTCGGCCACCGTACCATCGCGCAATTCGGCGACGTACGATGCGCCGCTGGGCGCAAATTCGTCGAAGCCGCCTTCGCCGTGCACCACCAGCGCGCGTTTGCTGCCGAGTCGCAGCAAACACTCGGCAAGCTGCCGAACACGCTGCCGATCAAACACGCCGACTACTTGATACGCCACCTTGGCGGGATTGGTCAGCGGACCGAGCAGATTGAAAATTGTTCGCGCCGCCATTTGCCGGCGAATCTTCGCGACCTGGCGCATCGCCGGATGAAAGGTAGGTGCCAGCAGGAACGTGATGCCAACTTTGGCAAGGCTACGCTCGAGACTTGGCAGCGGCGCATCGACTTGCAACCCCAGCGCAGCCAATAGATCAGCCGACCCAGCGCGCGAGGACTGCGCCCAGTTGCCGTGTTTGGCGACTTTGACGCCGCCAGACGCCACCACCAGCGCAGCGATGGTCGAGATGTTGACGCTGCCTTTGCCATCGCCACCGGTGCCGCAAGTGTCTACCACAACACCGCCAGCCACCTGGAACGGGCGTGCGCGCTGCCGCATTGCCTCGGCGGCACCAACGATTTCGTCGACCGACTCGCCTTTGTTTCGCAGCGCGGTGAGAAGAGCGATCACCTCCGCGGCGGCCGCTTTGCCGTCGATGATTTCGCCGATCGTCTCGGCCATGACATCGGAAGCAAGGTTCTCTCCAGCCGCCACCCGATCTACCGCCTGCGAAAGCTGCATGCATGGACAGCGTAACATTGATTTTTGCGACCGGAAAAAGTACTGTGGCCGCCACCAAGGAGCTCGTCTTGACCTCATACGCCCGTCTTACGCTGTGCTTGTTGCTGATCGTCGGCTGCAACTCCAAGGAGACAAAACCGCAGGCCGCCGCCACCGCAGCGGTTTCAGCCAAAGACTCGCCGATGCCGTTTCAAGTGATCGAGGAAAGAGTCGAACCCAGCGCCAATTCGGTCGAAATGCACGTGCTGATCGCCGCCGGGCCCAAGCACGATGATTTGCAAAAATTGCTCGAGTTTCTTTATCGCTACTTGATGAAGCGTAACGACGAGGAGCCGACCGCCGCCGCGGCGTATGTGTACAGCGACGCCGCACAATACAAAACGCCGCCGCGCTCACCCATCGGCAGCGTGGTGCGCATGGCAGGGACGCCGGCGCCAAAATTTGAAAACAAGATACCGCTTGAATTCTGGCAGCAGGTGAAAGAGGCGCTGCCGCGCGCCGAGAAAAAGAAGACGCTCAACCGCAACCTCTCGATGGATCCGCTGGGAAAATCGCTGACCATCACAGAATTTTATACCGAGCCCGGCAAAGACGAATGGGCCAAGACTGCCTCGTTCTATCTGGCGATGAACGTTTTCGTTGAAGATACACGCGCACTGTTTGAAAAAGTTCCCGAGCTGCGCGGAATGACATTTACCGGCACGTGGAAGGATGAGCCAGTGGTCAAGATCACGCTCAACCGCGCCATGTACGACAAACTCGATTTGCCCAAAGTCGACGAGGCGATCGGCGAGCTACATGGCCGCGCTTATCTTGAGATGTCGACCGGCCGCGGCTCCGACGAAAAAATCTCCAAGGCCAACCAGAAGCGGATGACCGACATCTACAGGAAAATGATCAAGACACTTGGTAAGCAGGCGGTGATCTCTTCCAAACTGAAATAGTCGTGCGTTTTTTCGTAACCGTTCACACTCCGCTCGCCCTGAGCCTGTCGAAGGGCAGACTTCGATTGTATCGCCCTTCGACTTCGCTGCGCTCCGCTCGGGGTGCACGGGCTGTGGGGCGTGAACGCTTACGTTTTTTCCTGCTTCTGCTCTCGCTGTTTTCGCTCGCTGCTGCAGCGGCGGAACCGGCGCCAGTGACCGATCCGAAAACCGGTTTCGATTTTGGCAGCTATGGTCGAGTCGGTGTCGGCAGCGATCTACGCGGCCACGAGGGATTTTCGACCAATGTGGTGTCGCACGGATCGCGTCTCGAGGAAGCGCCCTATCTCGAACTCGATTTTTATTACACCGGCCTCATCGGTGGCGACGCACAAAAGCGTTGGCGGGTGGTGCTTTCGCCGGCATTCGCTGGCGGCGATCTGTTTCACTACTCCGGCAGTTTCACCTCGCACTTGGCGCTGCGCAACGCCTACGTTGAAACGCAAAATCTCGGTCTCGCCGGTTTGCGTATTTGGGCAGGCTCGCGAATCTATCGCGGCGACGACCTCTATCTTTTCGACTACTGGCCACTCGACAGTCTCAACACCGTCGGTGCCGGCGTCGCCTACACATTTCGAAAATATGAGATTGCAATTCATGGCGGACTCAATCGGCTGGATGATCTCTATCAATATGAAAATCTCACCCAGCCACCGCGCGGACTCGGCCCCACCATTCAGTCAACCGTGCTCGATCGGCCGCGCTTTGTTGCCTCACTAAAATTGTCCAAGCAGTTTGGCGAATCTCCCGGCGCCAAGGTTGCGCTTTACAGTGAGCTGCACGTGCTGCCGAGTGGAGACTACATTCGCCCCGACAACATGCTCAAGCAGGCGCTGCCCGGCGATCTGGGCTGGGTGGTGGGCGCGCAGTTTGGCGGCTGGCTGCGCCCGTCGGTGTTCGCCAATCTTTGGCTGCGCTGCGCCGGCGGACTTGCCGCCTATGGCGAACTGACGGTGCCGACGGGGCTCGACCCGACGCGCAAGGTGTCGGATGCGCGCGAGGTCGTGCTCGCCCTTTCGGGCAACTATGAGAGCAAATGGGTCGGGGTGATGTTTGCAAGCTACTACCGTCGCTTTGTCGACGCTACGCCGGGTGGATTCAATCCCGCCAGCTACCACGAAGGAATTCTCTCGGTGCGGCCGCAGGTCTATTTCGGAAAATATTTTCACTCCGCCGTCGAGCTCTCCTACCAATCGCGCCGCACCGACGGTCCCGACTATGTCGCCAATCGCGTGCTGGTGCCGCAGATTTTCCGTTTTTCGGTGTTGCCACTGGTGTCGCCGCTCGGAAAAGGGACTTACTCAAGACCGATCATCTATGCCATCTACACGCTGTCAGTGGTGAACGGTGATGCGCGCATCGCGCAATACGATCCAAGCGACTATCGTTACGGCCAAGGTGTCGCTCACTACCTCGGCATAGGAGCAGAATGGTGGTTCAACTCAAGCTATCGCTGACGCGCTACTCGGTCGCGTTGATCGCGGCTTACGTCCTCGCTCAGCTCGGTCACATACCAAGGCGTATGCTTCCTCGCTTCGCTGTGGGCGCGCTCGCGCTGAACGCAACTGAGTACGCGCGGACGTTGATCCTGCTGACTACGATATTGTTTGTCGCAGCATGCGGATCGGATGCGCTCGACAGTGGCTTTCGCACCACTCCAGGACAAACCGGCGATTGGCGCGACGAAGTGATTTACCAGCTGCTGGTCGATCGATTTGGCAACGGCGATTTGCAGAACGACGTCAACGTCAATCCCGGCGCGCTCGGACGCTTTCAGGGTGGCGATTGGCAAGGCGTCATCGATCATCTCGATTATCTCGAAGCGCTCGGCGTCACTACTCTGTGGATCTCGCCAGTGGTTCGCAACCTTGAAACCGACGCCAATTTCGACAGCTATCACGGCTACTGGCAGCAGGATTTTGTGCACGTCAATCCGCATTTTGGCAGCCTGTCGAAGCTCCGCGAATTGGTGCAAACCGCACACGCGCACAACTTCAAGGTAATTCTAGATATTGTCACTAACCATACAGCACAATTGTTCTATTACGACATCAATAACAACGGCGTACCGGACGAAAACGTCTACGGCGCCGGCTGTGGCGAAGCCGCGCCAGCCGACAAAATGGCCTGCCCCGGCGGGGCCCTCATCAGTCACATCACCGAGTACGATCCCGATTTCGATCCGAACGGCGTGCGCGGCTACACCTCGCTCGGTTTTTCCGGCGCCGCACCGATTCGCTGGCTCTACATTCCCGAAATTGACCGCATGCCGACGCTGCCGGGGGCCAACGCTGGCCAAGCGCTGGCGACGCAAACGCTGTTTCAAAATGAAAACTGGTACCACAAGAAAGGGCGCATCACCGACTACTCGATTCGCGATCAAGTGCTCACTGGCGATTTTCCGGGCGGGCTCAAAGATCTCAATACCGAGCTGCCTGAAGTACGAGCGGCACTGGCGGCGGTGTTTGCGCGCTGGATCAGCGCTGCTGATTTTGACGGTTTTCGCATCGACACGCTCAAGCACGTCGAGCATGAATTTTGGCAGGATTTTTGTCCCAAAATTCGCAAGTTTTGTGCAGGTCAGCCGCTTGCCGACCCGACTCAAGCCGACCCTAGTGCGACGGTTCCGGCGCTGTCGGTGGCCAAACAGAAATTTTTCATGTTCGGCGAATCCTTCGACGGCGACGATGATCTCGATGGCAGCTACACCATGAACCAAGAGGTTGATTCGGTTTTTTTCTTTCCGCAAAAATTCGCGGTTTTCGATCGCGTCTTCAAACACGGCGCCCCGACCACTGCTATCGAAACCCAGATCAACACCAAAGCGGTGAAGTACTCAGCGGTGGCGAGCAGCGACGGCATCGGAGTGCCGGCGACGCAGGCGCTGGTGAATTTTCTCGACAACCACGATGTGCCGCGATTTCTGTTCGATAAACCGTCACTGCCAGCGCTGCACAGCGCGCTTGCCTACCTGTTCACCGAGGACGGCATTCCCAGCCTGTATTACGGCACCGAACAGGAATTTGCTGGCGGCAATGATCCCACTAACCGCGAGCGTTTGTGGGACACCGGCTATCGCACCGACGGTGAGACTTTTCAGTTCATCCATCGTCTGATTCAGATTCGCAAAGCTTATGCGCCACTGCGTCGCGGCGACATCAAGGTAAAATGGTCGACCGCTCACGTCGGCGTCGAGCAGGACGCGGGTATTTTTGCGTTCGAGCGCACCGCCGAAGGCCACGCGGTGCTGGTGGTGATCAATACTTCCGACAGCCAAACTTCGGAAACCTCCACCGCCTCCTCCGGCGGCAACCAGATGACCACCGATTTTTCCGCCGGAACCGAACTGATCGACGTACTCGCACCGTCTGGAACGCCCAATCAACTTACCGTCGGCCCGAGCGGCGCGCTCACCGTGTCGGTGCCATCGCGCGGCGCCAAGATCCTGGTGCCATCAAGAGACGTGATGGGAATACAATAACTCGTTGAGGACCGAGGAGCGTGTGATGGTGCGAAAACCGTGGACGCCCGACAAGACCCCCGAGAGTTTCTGGGAGATCATCCACAAAGCGGAGCGCGATCCGGAGAGGCTGCGCGCACTTCTCTCTTTGCGACTCGCGAAGCGCGCACTGATGATGCGGATTGTCTCTTTGCCATCACGTTCTCTCCTCACCGTATATACAACCATCAGCGTGTTGCCGAGCATCGACCTGCCGAGCCGCTTCGATCTTGCTTCGCTTTCCGAATGCTCGCTTGACATGGTAATGCATATGCATTACCATCCATTGTATGGCAGCAAAAATAGAACTTGAGTCGACGCTTACCGATCGGTACCAAACCACGGTACCCGAAACGGTGCGGCGAGCGCTGAAGCTGAGGAAACGCGACAAGCTTCGTTACATTGTCACGTCCACCGACGAGGTGATCTTAACCCGTGCGCCCGAGACGGATGACGATCCGGTGATCGGCAAATTTCTGACCTTCTTGGCCCGCGATATCGAAGCGCAGCCGAAGCGCCTCGAGACGCTGGCGCCGAAGTTGCTCGCGAGAGTGCGGCGACTCATCAAGAGTGTCGCAGTGGATCTCGACTCGTCGCTACCCTCCGAAGACGAATGAGAGGTTCGCCAGCCTCCCCAGCGAGTATCAACGGCTGGATGATCTTCGCGCACCCATTGTTTTTGGATCAGATCGAAACCCTGATCGCTCAAGTCGAAAGGCTGCGCGCCAAAGATCCGCATGGATATACGAAAAAGAATGCGACCAAGCGCCTGGCTGCGATTGCAAAGTTGGCGTTCGAAATCATTCCACAGGACCCTGGGCGCTCTGATTACCGCCAGGGTAGCGCTCTCGGCGACGACTACAAACACTGGTTTCGTGCCAAGTTTTTTCAGCAATATCGGCTTTTTTTTCGATTCCATCTGGCGAGCAAGATCATCGTTTACGCGTGGGTGAATGACGACCAGACAAAACGCGCCTACGAGAGCAGCCGCGACGCCTACCGCGT
>JAHFDU010000029.1:12840-19329 GCA_023248835.1 Myxococcales bacterium
TTCGCGGCATGCTCGAGTCGGGCAATCCACCGAACAACTGGGACGCTCTGCTCGCACAATCAAACCAAGATACGTCTCGATTGCAGAAGTTGAAAGGTTCCGTCGGCAGATCGAAGAGCAAGTAGGCCACATTTTTCTCTACACAGATTACAGCATGATGTAGACTGTTCTGTAGACTAAGGAGTCTACATGGCGCAGACCACGGTTCGAATTCACAACGGCATGCACGCTACGCTGCGGTCGCTCGCGCGTGCGGAGCGACGACCCATGAACGCGATTTTAGAAGATGCCATCGAATCCTATCGCCGGCGGCGGTTTCTCGAAGGGTTAAATGAGGGCTACGCTGCGCTACGACGCGATGACAAGGCGTGGAGCCTGTTCCGAGAGGAAGTGGGCGAGATCGAAGGCACCCTGCTCGACGGCCTCGAGGAAAGTCCAGCACCACCTCGATCGATGGCACGCAGGCGAAGGAATCGCCGCAAGTGATCATCCGTCCTTCCCGCGGTGAAGTTTGGCTGGCCGATCTGGACCCGACCCGCGGGCGCGAGCAGGCCGGAAAGCGTCCCGTCGTCATTGTTTCTGAGGATCTGTTCAACCGTGGTCCTGCCGGTTTGGTGATCGTGCTGCCGGTTACTTCGACTCTGCGCAAGATTCCGTCGCACATCACAGTTGCTCCGCCAGAAGGCGGTTTCAAGAAACCGAGCCAGATTCTGTGCGAAATGGTGCGGTCAATTTCCGGCGAACGACTGCTCAGTCGTTGGGGAAAGGTACACCCGCCGACCCTCCTGCGTGTCGAAGATTGCCTGCGCATCCTGCTCCGACTGTAGCGCGATGAAACAGGGACAAAAAGCGCCGCGGCGTGAGCTCGAATTGGCGAAACAAAGATTGAAGGAGATCTTGCGATGAAGAAAGTAAAAGGAGTCTCGCTCGACGCCGTTTTGGCTCGGCAACTCAAGGACAAGGAGATCCGTTTTGGATTTGAAGAGCGACGTTTCTACCTCCAGGTGGCGCGACTGGTCGCCAATCTGCGCTCCAAGGCGGGCCTTTCTCAGGCAGAACTCGCCAAAGCGGCGAAGGTAAGCCAGCCGCTGATCGCAAGGCTTGAGCGCGGCGATCAGCGCCGGACGCCAACGTTCGACATGATTTACAAGATTCTCACCGCACTTGGCTATCGGCTCGAGATCAGTGTGCATCGCGAACGACACGCGGCGTGAAGCAAGTGGCCTGATGAACAGGTTGCCTAAGGTTGCCCTGACAACGACTGACATGCTGACCGCCTGACAGTTTGTCCCACTTCGACGTTGACGTGAGCGCTTGACGTTGTCGTCAACTTTGTCGGCGACGGCGACGGTCGGTTCTTCGTCGGGTCACTGACACATGCGAGTCAGCATGCCGACTTCTCTCTCGAGCAGCACGCAGCCTCGTTGGTGATGTGTGACTCGCTAGGGATTCAACATGAGAGAAACTCGATCGACACTCGGTACACATCTAATCGCTACAAACTCAACATTGCAGCTCCTTTCGGTCTGTTGCAGTCATCGGCAATCGGAGGCAAAAAGTTGCGCCCAATGAGATCATTTTCGTCGCCGTCGCCGTCGCCGACTACGTCAAGGTCAACGCCTACGCCACACGTCTACGAAACTGTCAGGCGGTGGCGGTCAGGCTGACATGCCGCTGCGCTTGTGCGAAAGTGCGCGCAGCATGGCGACGGTTACTCTCGATGGTGTTGGCAAAGATCACGGCAAAGCCCAGATATTGGGATCGTTGTCGTTTGAGATTGCCGACGGCGAATTGCTGGTTTTGGTGGGGCCGTCAGGCTGCGGCAAATCGACGCTTTTGCGCTGCATTGCTGGACTCGATGAGCTTAGCCGTGGTCGCATTCTCGTCGACGGGCGCGATGTGACACAGGCGGCGCCGCGCGATCGTGACTTGGCGATGGTGTTTCAAAACTATGCGCTCTATCCCCATCTGACCGTGCGCGAGAACCTCGCCTTTGGTCTCAAGATGCGCAAGATGCCCGCCGCAGAAATCGCGCAGCGGGTAAATGATGTCGCTCTGTTGCTCGGGCTCGAAACCCTGCTTGAGCGAACGCCGCAGAAATTGTCGGGTGGACAGTGTCAGCGCGTCGCCATCGGGCGAGCCCTGGTGCGCACGCCGAAAGCGTTTTTGTTCGACGAGCCGCTGTCGAATCTCGACGCTGCGCTGCGCACCCAGATGCGGGTCGAGCTCAAGCGGCTGCACCAGCGGCTCGGCGCGACCATGATCTATGTCACCCACGATCAGGTCGAAGCGATGACGCTCGCTGATCGGATTGCAGTGCTGCGCCAAGGAGTGCTTCAGCAGCTGGGAACGCCGACTGAGCTATACGAGCGCCCGAACAACTTGTTTGTTGCGCGGTTTTTGGGTACGCCGGAAATCAATGTCGTCGACGGTAAAGAGCTGATGCAGAAGCAATTCATGGCGACTCTGCCCGATCGCGCGGTAAAGGTCGGCATCCGGCCGGAGTCGATTCATTTCGTCGCCGACGGAAAACCGGCACGAGTCGATCTGCTCGAACAGCTCGGATGGGAGTCGCTGGTCCATCTCGACTGCGACGGCGTGCGCTTGGTGGCGCGCGTGTCCGCGAACGCACCCACCGTTGGAGCCACCGTCGGTTTCAAAATCGACGATCGCGCCCTGCACTATTTCGACCGAGACGAGAAACGGTTGTGACGCTCGGTCTGGTGCTCCATCTGGTGGTTTGGCACGCCTACCACGGCGCCGAAGAGAGCGCGTTCGAACACGCCACTTTAGCGTTTGAAACGGCGAACCCCGGTGTCTCGGTCGAGCTGGTGGCAGTTCCGTTCGGCGCCTACAGCTACAAACTCGAAGCCGCGATTCCGCATGGCAACGGCCCCGACCTTTTTGTCGGCAAGAGCAACGGACTGCAAGAATGGATCGATCGCGGTCTTATTGATGCCATCGATGCCGAAGTCGACCCATCACAGTTTGTCTCTGGTACCCTGCCGCCCCTGATTCACCATCAGCGTCTGTACGGCGTGCCGCTCGCATTCAAGAGTGTGGCGCTGTTTTATCGCCGCGATCGCATCACCAAGCCGCCGAGAACGACCGATGAACTGGTCGCGATCGCCGAGCGCGAACATGCGGCCGATCGCTGCGGCCTCGCCTACGAAGCGGCGAGTCTTTCCTATCACGCTGCTTGGCTTCATGGATTCGGCGGCCGCATTCTCGACGACAACAATCAGCCGGCGCTGGATTCTGCAGAGGCGGCGCGGTCAATTGAATTTGTCCGAATGCTGGCGAATCGTCACCTCATCGCCGAGGAGGCCACCGGGCAACTGGTGACCGATCTGTTCAATCGTGGCGAGTGCGCGATGGCGATAAGTGGTCCCTGGTTTTTGAGCGACATCGAAGCCGATGTGCGGTTTGGTGTAGCATCGCTGCCGATCGTTTCCTCGACCGGAAAACCGGCCGCGCCTCTCAGTGAGATCGAAGCGCTGATGCTGCCAGCGCGTTCAAAGACGCACGCCGCGGCGCTGAATTTTGCCCTTTTCCTGTCGGGAAAAGATGCAGCGCGCCTGCGCGCACTGGAAGGTCGTCAAACCGTGGCCACTGCGGCGACCTGGCAGCTCGACGAGATCAAGAACGACCCAGTGCTCACTGCTTTTTATGATCAGTTCAAATTGGCGGTGCCGATGTCGCAGAGTCGCGCCCTGCAAGCCAGCTGGGAGCCGGGGCAGCGCGCCCTCCGCCGTGTGCTTCGCGGCGACGTCGATGCCAAACGAGCACTTGCAGGTGCGCAAGCGGAAATTGTGGCTACCTTGCGCCCGGCGCCGCCGCCCGCGGCCAAGCTACCATTCGCCATTTCTCTGTTTGCGCTCGGGTTGGCGTTGCTGTGGTGGCGCCAGCGTGCCCAACCTGAGGTTGCGTTCCGCTCGCAGCCGGTGGCGTATGTCTATCTTGCGCCCGCTGCAGTCGCGATGGGAGTTCTGGTGTTTGTGCCATTTGTCGTCGGCGCTGCGATGTCGCTGTTTGATTACGATGGCGTCCACGCCACGTTTGTCGGCTGGGGCAATTTCGGAAACATTTTGCGGGCGCGTGACACCTCGCTGTTTTCGCCGCTCTCCTTCTATTTTGCCTTGCTCGTCACCGCGCTATGGACCGTAGCCAACGTCGCGCTCCACGTCGCCATCGGCGTCGCGCTGGCGCTGCTCTTACGCAGTCCGCTTTTGCGGCTGCGCGGCGTTTACCGAGCGCTGCTGATCGTGCCGTGGGCAGTGCCGAACTACATCACTGCGCTGATTTGGAAAGGGCTTTTTCACAAACAATTTGGCGCCATCAACGCGCTTTTGAAAGTGTGTCACCTCGAGCCGATCTCTTGGTTTGCGCATTTTTGGACCGCGTTTGCGGCCAACCTTGCCACCAATGTTTGGCTCGGTTTTCCGTTTATGATGGTGGTGACGCTCGGCGCGCTGTCGCGCATTCCGCGCGAGCTCGAGGAGGCAGCCGCGCTCGACGGTGCCAGCGCCTGGATGCGATTGCGACACATTGTGTTGCCGCTGATTCGTCCAGCGCTGTTGCCGGCGGTGCTCATCGGCGCGGTGTGGACCTTCAACATGTTCAACGTAGTCTTTTTGGTTTCCGGTGGTGAACCGGATGGCTCAACCGACATCTTAGTCTCTCAAGCCTATCGCTGGGCGTTTCAGCGCGGCCATCAGTACGGCTACGCCGCCGCCTACGCCGTATTGATCTTTCTTTTACTCGTCGCACAGACTGCGTTCGGCCGGCGCATGAGCCAGAAACAAGCGACATGAAACCTTCACTTGCCATCCGAATTTCCATTCACGCACTGCTACTTGCGGCGTGTGCAATCACGCTCTATCCGGTGGCATGGGTGGTGAAAACTGCGGTGACACCGAGGCAAAGTTTTTCGCCGTCGCCGAATCCATGGCCGAGCACCTGGTCGCTGAGCAATTTCCGCGATGTGCTCGGGACGCACCAAGGAGCCACTTGGCTGTTTGGCCGACAGCTTTTGAATTCACTGCTGGTCTCCGCCTCGGTCACGATTGTCGGCGTCGTGCTCGCCTGCGGCGCGGCGTATGCGCTGTCGCGTTTTCGCTTTATCGGACGAGATTTCAGTCTGCGCGGCTTTCTACTCTCGCAAATGTTTCCCGGGGTGGTGACCGCGATTCCGCTCTATATCCTCCTCGATCACTTGCAGCTCTTGAATTCGCTCGCCGGTCTGGTGCTGGTCTATTCCACCACTGCGATTCCGTTTTGTGTGTTCATGCTCAAGGGCTATTTCGATTCGCTGCCGCACGAACTCGAAGAGGCGGTGCTGCTCGACGGCGGCACCCACTTCGACGCTTTTTTTCGCGTGATTTTGCCGCTCAGTCGCCCGGCGCTGGCGGTAACGGCGCTGTTCTCTTTTCTCACCGCCTGGAACGAATTCATTCTTGCCGCCACCTTCATGAGCCGCCCGGCGTCCTACACTCTGCCGGTCGCGATGCAAAATTACGTCGGCGATTTTTCCACCGAATGGGGCCACTTCGCCGCCGGCGCAGTGCTGGTCTCGCTACCGGTGATGCTGCTCTTTTTTGCCCTCGAGAAGCACCTTATTGGCGGCCTCACCGAAGGCGCGGTGAAGGGGTGAACATTACGACGCTTTCTTGAGCTCCTGGCGCACGATTTTTCGAATCTCGTCCCTAAAATCATCTGGATCCAACGAGGCTGACTTACGCATCTGCTCTTTGAGCAGCGAGTTGAGCAGGGTTTGGTAGGGAATGCCGCGCCGCTTTCCCTCTTGCATCAGCCAGCTCAGCACATCCAAATCGAGCCGCACGGTTTTTTGAACCTTGGCGTCTGCCCTCGCCACCGGCCCCCGACGCCGATGTTTCAATGTAGACAGGTCATACTCTTTCTTCATAGTTTTTTCGCTCCTTTGGCGTCGCTTTACGCACATTACGGTGTAGCTACATCGTAGTCAACTCAACCGGCAACGGCGAAATGATACGCATGGACTGTCAACGCGCCTATTACTGCAACCTGGCCACTTCGACGACGAAGGGTCAGTGTGTGGAACGAAAGCCCGACGGCGCGAGCTGCAGCCTTGGGAGTGCGCAAGTGAGCGCTGCAACCTAACAAGTAACCGCTGTGCAAGTGGTCTCGGCGCGGAGTGCCAAAATGCAGCCGACTGCGTCAGCGACCGATGCCAAAACAACCATTGTACACCCGCCTGTTATTACTGATAGCGTCGGGCGATCCTGTTACTTTGGATCTGTGCTATACTGTATTGAATACAGCATAAGGGTGAACCGATGCCCGTGCATTTGAACATTACGATGGACGCACAACTTTATCGGCGACTCAAACGTGAGCTTCCGGCCAAAGGGATCAGCGCCTTTGTCGCCGAGGCGGTGCGCGCTCGACTCAAACCCGATCGAAAGGCGCTCGACGCTGCGTACCAGGCCGCCAGCAAGGAGCGATGGC
>JAHFDU010000332.1 GCA_023248835.1 Myxococcales bacterium
GCGACGGCCGCGTCGACGAGCGCGCACTCGAGGCAATGGTCGAATCTCAAGTCACCTCCGGAATTCATGGTCTCGTTCCGTGCGGCACCACTGGAGAGTCGCCGACGCTGACCGCCGAAGAGCAGCGAACCATCATCGGCTGCGTGGTCAAAGCAGCGCGCGGTCGAGTGCCAGTGATTGCCGGCGCCGGATCGAATTCGACTGCCAACGCAATTGCGCTTTCGCGGGCGGCAAAAGAGGCGGGCGTCGACGGCCTTTTGCATATCACTCCTTATTACAATCGCCCGACCCAGGAAGGACTTTATCAACACTTTGCCGCCATCGTGAACGCAGTGCCGCTGCCGACCATTCTTTACAACGTGCCGGGGCGCACCGGTTGCGATCTGTTGCCAGCCACCGTCGACCGGCTGGCGGATTTACCTTCGATCGTCGGCATTAAAGAGGCCACCGGATCGCTACCAAGAGCGCAGCAAGTCCTGGCAAAAGTCGGCAGTAAATTGGCGCTCTATTCCGGCGAAGATGTGATCAACTATCCGCTCTATGCCGTCGGTGCACGTGGTGCGATCTCGGTGGTGTCCAACGTCGCCCCCAAATTGATCGCCGATGTGTGGAACGCCGCCCTCGCTCACGATCATGCGCTGGCGCTCAAGCTCCACTGCGAAACCTTACGTCTATGCGATGCGCTGTTTGTCGAGAGCAATCCAATTCCAGCCAAAGCGGCGCTACAGATGATGGGCGCGATCGGTCCCGAAATTCGCTTGCCGCTGGTGCCGCTCTCAGGCCCGGCGCGCGAGCAATTGCGCGCAGTACTGGCCGAATACGGACTGCTGTAGCAATGACGCGCGTCGCTGTCGCGGGAGCAGCCGGCAAAATGGGGCGCGCGGTCATTGCCGCGATTGCATCCACTCCGAGCTTGCGACTTTCCGCCGCCATCGATCACCAAAATGCTGGTCAGGATGCTGGTACGCTGGCTGGTATGGTTGCGCTC
Source organism: Myxococcales bacterium (assembly GCA_023248835.1). Taxonomy (GTDB): domain Bacteria; phylum Myxococcota_A; class Polyangia; order Palsa-1104; family Palsa-1104; genus JAHFDU01. The sequence goes on from JAHFDU010000332.1 coordinate 989, forward strand.
GGCACCATCGTCGGCAGCGACATCGACGCTGCACTCAGCAACGCCGACGTGCTCATTGACTTCAGCGCGCCTGCTTCTACAAGGGCGTTGCTGCCAATCGCGGTAGCGAAAAAAGTCGCGCTGGTAATCGGTACCACTGGACTCTCGCCTGCCGACGAAAAAGTGTTGCAGCAAGCGGCTGCCGAGATACCAATAGTTTACTCGGCCAACCTCTCGCTCGGAGTCAATCTGCTGGCTCGCTTGGTCGCTGATGCCGCGCGCGCTCTCGGTCCCGGCTATGACATTGAAATCGTCGAACTCCACCACCGACAAAAAAAAGACGCTCCGTCAGGTACCGCCCTTCTTCTCGGCAAGGCGGCTGCGCAGGCGCACGGCAAAGCGCTCGCCAACGTCATTCGTACCGGTCGCGACGGTCAAGTTGGCCCTCGCTCGAGCGACGAAATCGGCGTGCTCGCGGTGCGCGGCGGTGACATCGTCGGTGAACACACGGTCTATTTCTGCGGCGTCGGCGAGCGCATAGAACTTGTGCATCGCGCCTCCTCGCGCGACACTTTTGCCCAAGGAGCCGTGCGCGCTGCCGAATGGGTGGTCGCCAAAGGGCGCGCGCCCGGACTTTACGACATGCAGGATGTGCTCGGCCTGAACACGTGAAGAAAAGCGCAAAGCGGAAAATTTATCATTCGTTGCCCACCGAAGCGATTCATCCCAAATCGCTCGAACTCGACGCACGCCCATCGCGCGAAGTGATTGCGCTGCTGCTCGCCGAAGAGACGCGCGCGGTCAAGACGATTTCTTCGCTGATCCCGGCACTGACTCGCGCGGTCGATCGGATTGTCGCGGCTTTACAAGATGGCGGCCGTTTGATCTACGTCGGTGCCGGCACCAGTGGGCGGCTCGGCGCCCTCGACGCTGCCGAATTGCCACCGACGTTTGGATCCTCTCGTTCGCAAGTGGTGGCGGTGCTCGCCGGCGGCGCCCGCGCCATGCTGCGCTCGGTCGAAGGTGCCGAAGATCGCCCGCGCGACGCCGAACGCAAACTCGATCGTTTACGCGTCTCTGACAAAGACGTGGTCTGCGCCATTGCCGCCTCCGGTGTCACCCGCTTTTCGCGCGCCGCGCTCGAGGTCGCAAAAGCACGTGGTGCTCAAACTATTTTTGTCACCTGCGCCAAACAGGTCGGCGACGTCGCCGATGTAGTGATCGCCGCCTCAGTCGGACCTGAAGTATTGGCCGGATCGACGCGCCTGAAAGCCGGCACCGCGACCAAAATCATTTTGAACGCCCTATCGACAGCGACGATGATGCGACTTGGCAAAGTCTACCGCGGCCGCATGGTCGATGTTGTCGCCAGCAATCACAAATTGCGCGCACGCGCGCTGCGCATTGTCATGGAACTCTGTAAACTCGACGAACGCGCCGCCACCAACCTTCTCAAACAGGCACGCGGCTCCGCCAAACTTGCGATCAGCATGCACACCCTCGGCGTCGACGCCGCCGAAGCGCTCACTCGTCTCGCTGCGGTCGACGGGAATCTACGCCGATTGCGGTAAATAATTACGAATTACGACTCGATCTTAAGCACCCCGTTCGGACCATCCATGGTCCACTTCAGTCCCACCAGTATATCCATGCCAAGCAGTCCATCGATCACAGGGGGGACGTTCCCGTCCCCCCTCCCGCGGCAAAGCCGCGTGAGCCTCCCCCCCGCCGCGCGCTAACCGCGCGAGTTTCGGATTGCGATCAACAAGCGCATTTGCCCGAAGATGCGAACCGGCACATAAACTACCCGCCCTCCTGGATCAAACCGGAGGATGTCCATGTGTCAGGTACCACAATATCGGGCTCTGAATCTCTCCGGTCCACAGGACAGCTTTGGATCTGATTCCGACCGCTACTGCCCTTATTTCACGCCGACGTGGACTGTGCGCCGCAACGACTCCAGCTACCACCCGTTCGCTTCCATCAACATCGACATCGCTCAGCACAACCCATTCGTCGGGATGCCGCCGCTTCACCTCATCCCAGCTCAATTTTTCGCCTGCCAGTTGGGGAGTAGCTACTTCGTTTTGCATTCTTCCAGCATAACCACTCCACACAAATCGAGCAATTTCTGTGAAGATCTCCAGCGATTACTCTTGCAGAAACTCGTCGATTCAGGAACTCGCCAGATCGATCCGCGGCACAGTGACGTCGGAAACACAGGAAGTCGGAGATGTATGAGTGAAAAATCCAACGGCTGGTTCCGACACGCGACGGTGACCAGTAACACAACACAAAGTCGATTGGTCATCTCTTCTCCTAGACTGGTAATACGGCTCGTTTGCGTGGCCAGTGGAACGAGCGCTTGCCGACGGCGGCGGCGAAGCGGTGTATGAGTTCTGTACGTAATTCCGTACCGCTGGTGATGGCGTCGAGGTGAAGATCGGCGGCGAGTTTGTAGAGATCAACATCCTCGCGGTACTGCTCCCGCAGCTTTTCGACGTAAGCGGTACGTTCGGCTTCGGGCTTCTCCTGTATTTTGTTGTAGTACACCGCGTTGACGGCTGCTTCTGGACCCATCACTGCGATCGATGCTTGCGGCAGCGCAATCGCAGCTTCTGGTTCGAAGCCGGGACCGCACATCGCATACAGTCCAGCGCCATACGCTTTGCGCAAGACCACGCAAATTTTCGGCACGGTTGCATCTGACACCGCCGAGATCATTTTGGCGCCGTGGCGAATGATGCCCTCGCGCTCGACTTTTTTTCCGATCATGAAACCGGGCACGTCGGCCAAAAACAGGAGCGGAATTTCAAATGCGTCGCAGAGCCAGATAAAGCGCGCCGCTTTGTCGGCCGAGTCAACGAACAGCACGCCGCCTTTCCATTTCGGTTGACTGGCGACGATGCCGATGACCTGGCCGTCGAGACGAGCAAACCCGGTCACCAATTCGCGCGCGTATAATTTTTTGAGCTCAAAGAAACTGGCTTCGTCGACAATCGCTTCGATGGCGTGAACGATGTCGAACGCCTGGTTGTGATTTTGCGGCATCAATTGATCGAGCGGTTTGGCGTCGGTGCGCACGCCTTGCGCGGCAACCGACGGCGGCTTTTCGCCCGAGCGACTGGGCAGATAGGACAAGTAGCGACGAGCGGCCGCAATGCAGTCGGCTTCGGTCTTGGCGAGCAGATCACCACAGCCAGAAACTTCGCAATGCATGCGCGCACCACCGAGCTCCTCGAGCGTGATCTTTTCTCCGATCACCATCTCCGCCATGCGCGGCGAGCCGAGATACATCGACGCGTTCTTGTCGACCATAAACACCACGTCGCAAAACGCCGGAATGTAGGCGCCGCCCGCTGCCGACGGCCCAAACAACAGACAAACCTGCGGCACTGCACCCGATAGGTGAACCTGGTTGTGAAAAATGCGCCCAGCATGGCGACGCCCGGGAAACATGTCGAGCTGATCGGTGATGCGCGCGCCCGCCGAATCGACCAAATACAAAATCGGCACGCCGAGTCGCCCAGCGGTCTCTTGGATGCGAATGATTTTCTCGACGGTGCGCGCCCCCCAGGAGCCG
>JAHFDU010000333.1 GCA_023248835.1 Myxococcales bacterium
TTGTTTGCGCTGGTGATCCCGTCGCTGCTTTGGTGTGACCTCGAAAACCCTTTTGTCTGGATTGCCCTCTACGTCACCGTCGCTTACGGCTTGATCGGTTTTTTCGACGACTACTTAAAACTCACCCGCAACAAGCGCGGCCTGCGCGGCAAAGTAAAAATCGTCGCGCAATTCTGCGTCGCTGCGTTGGCGGTGGCCTACATTTTTTACTCGCCGCTGTTCGACCAAGAGTTGCGCTTTCGCGTCGCCGCGCCGTTTATTGATTTTTATCGTCATCCATTGACGCTGTGGGGGCCGCTCTACATTGCGCTCGCGATCTTGGTGATTGTTGGGGCATCCAACGCGGTCAACTTGACCGACGGCCTCGACGGCCTCGCCACCGGGCCGGTGATCATCTCGACCGGAACGCTGTTGGTCCTGGCCTACGGCGCCGGCACCGTGATCAAGGGATTCAATGTCGCCGAGTATTTGAAGATCCCCTACATCCACGGCGCCGGCGAACTGACAGTGTTTTGCGGCGCGATGGCGGGCGCATGCATCGGCTTTCTTTGGTACAACACCTATCCGGCCGCAGTGTTCATGGGCGACGTTGGCTCGTTGGCGCTCGGCGGCGCGCTCGGTACGCTGGCGGTGCTGACCAAGAACGAATTTACCCTGGTCATTTTGGGCGGCGTGTTTGTCGCCGAAGCGCTGAGCGTCATCATCCAGGTGGCGTCGTTCAAGCTCACTGGCAAGCGGGTCTTCAAAATGGCGCCGCTGCATCACCATTTTGAACTGCTCGGTTGGGCTGAGCCGAAAGTGATCGTTCGCTTTTGGATCATTGCGTTCATGCTGGCGTTGGTAGCGCTGGCAACGTTGAAGGTAAGGTAGTGGAGCTCGGGGGCAAACGAGTGTTGGTGGTCGGCGCCGGCAAGAGCGGCCAGGCGGCAGCCTGCTTCTGCGCTCAACGCGGTGCTGGTGTCGTGCTCAGTGACAAATGTGAGCGATCGATCACATTCAACCAGAAAGTTTCTTTTGAGATCGGCCATCGCCTCGACTCTTTTTTGAGCGCCGATTTGATCGTGGTGTCGCCGGGCGTGCCGAAACTCGACGAACTGTGCGCGGCGGATAAAAATGGCGTACCGATCGTCGGTGAAGTCGAACTCGCCTCGCGTTTTATCGAGGCGCCGATCGTCGCCATCACTGGCACCAACGGCAAATCGACCGTCACCGCCTTGTGCGGCGAAATCGCGCGACACACTGGGCGTCCTACTTTCGTCGGCGGCAATCTTGGCACGCCGCTCATCGAATGCGTCGGAACTATAGCGGCATCAAAAAACGGCATCGTCGTCGTCGAGGTGTCGAGTTTTCAGCTCGAGACCTGTACGACTTTTCATCCGCGCGCCGCGGCGATCTTGAACATTACACCCGACCATCTCGATCGCTACGCCAACCTCGACGAATATGCCGCGGCCAAGTGGCGCATCGCCTTCCGCATGAATATGGACGATGTGTTGGTATTGAACGAAAACGTTCTTCGCGGTGTCAAATACGACCCTGCGATGACAGTTCTGGAGTACAGCACCGACTCGAAAAACGGCGTTGCTGCCTTCATCGACGACGCGGAACCTGTACTCGAATCCGTCGACGGCGAACGTTTTCCGGTAGCCGAGATGAACTTGGTTGGCAATCACAACCTTGGCAACTCACTGGCCGCGCTCTTGCTCATGCGCGCAAGCAAGCTGGCCTCGTATGAGCAAGCGCGCGCGGGTCTGCGATCATTTCAGCCGCTGCCGCATCGCATGCAACTCATCGGCGAAAAACGCGGCGTCTGCTTTTATGACGACTCGAAAGCGACCAATGTCGACTCGGTGGTGGCCGGTCTCGACGGATTTCCGCGCCCGTTTGTGCTGATCGCTGGCGGGCGCGACAAGGGCGGCAGCTACGCCCCGCTTGGCGACGTACTTTTGCGAAATTCTTGTCGCGGCGTGGTGCTGATTGGCGAAGCCGCGCCGCTGATTGATCGCGCGCTCTCACCCTCGACCGCGCGCTTGATCGCACCCTCTCTGCAAGACGCGGTGAAGCAGGCATTTGCGCTGTCAGCCGAGCACGGCGCGGTGGTGCTGTCGCCAGCCTGCTCCTCGTACGACATGTTTGAAAACTACGAACATCGCGGCCGCGTCTTTGCTGCCGCCGTGGAGGCGCTAGATGGCTGAGTCCTTCGACGAGCTCAGGATGGTCGGTGTAGTTCCGGTTCCGAAAGCCCCGATCGCCACCCCGGTGCCGCAGACCGAAGATCCAGCGCCCGATCAGCTGCTGCTCGGGGTGGTGCTCATCCTAGTGGCGCTGGGCATCGTCATGGTCTATTCGGCCTCGGCGGTACATGCGGCGCGAAAGTTCGGATCGTCGAGCTATTTTTTGAAGCGCGATGTCATCTACGTCGCGATCGGTTTGATCGCCTTGTGGATCGCAGCCCACACCGATTTTTCGATCTATCGGCGGTTCGCCTATCCGCTCTTGATTTTCTCGCTCTTGCTGTTGGTTGCAGTTCTGCTCGTCGGTGTGCGCATCAACGGCGCCCGGCGTTGGTTCCATCTCGGCCCGCTGTCGTTTCAGCCAACCGCGATCGCTAAGCTTTCGCTGATGATCTATCTGGCTCATTCGCTGGCCAAGAAAGCCGAAAAAATCCGCTCTTTCACCGTCGGATTTGTACCGCACATGATGGTCTGTGGACTGATGATGGGCCTCTTGCTGATGCAGCCCGACCTCGGCGCCGCGGTCATCCTCGGTCTCGGCACGCTGCTGGTGCTGTTTATTGCCGGCGCGCAAATCAGTTACATCGTACTGGCGATTTTGGTGGTGGCGCCGGTGGTCTACCAAGCCATCGTCTCGACGCCCTGGCGGACGAGGCGGATGCTGGCCTTCATTGATCCTTGGCCGTTTCGCCACGACGTCGGCTATCAAGTCACCCAGTCGCTGATTTCGATCGGTTCAGGCGGCACCACCGGTGTTGGTCTTGGCGACGGCAAACAGAAACTTTTTTTTCTGCCTGAAGCATGGACCGACTACGTCATGGCCAGCATCGGCGAAGAGCTCGGTTTTCTCGGCCTCGTCACGGTGGTGCTGCTTTTTGTGGTGCTGCTGTGGCGCGGCGCGAGGGCGGCGCTTAGAGCCCGCGATGCCTTCGGCTGCTACCTAGGGTTTGGCATCACTGTGCTGTTTGGTCTGCAGGCGCTGGTCAATCTTGGCGTCGCGCTCGGCGCCCTGCCCAACAAGGGCTTGCCGATGCCGTTTGTTTCATTTGGCGGTTCGACGCTTGTGGTAGATCTGTTCGCGATGGGAATTCTGCTCAACATTTCGATGTCAAATTCGCTGCCGCAACCGAGCGAGACCGAGCGCGGCTGGGCCCATTTCGGCTGGGGGCGCTTTAGACAATCGAAGAGCAATCGCCGACTCCCCGGCGGTGGCCGCCGGGTGCTGATCGACACCGGCAGTGGCGTGCGCCGATCGCGCGAGGTGACGGAAGAGACGCTCGCTCCACCGCCGCTATGAAAGTGGTGATCGCCGGCGGTGGCACCGGCGGCCACCTCTTCCCCGGTCTGGCGGTGGCCGAGGAATTGCGCGGGCGCGGACATGAAGTGCATTTTGTCGGCACCGAGCAGGGCATCGAAGCGAAGGTGATTCCCGGCCAGAACTTTGGGCTCGACTTTATCGACGTCCGCGGCTTAAAGGGCGCGAACTTGCGCGGGCGTTTGCAAACGCTAACCGCGCTGCCGCGCGCACTCTATCAGTCGCTGACCATTTTACGCCGAGTCAAGCCACAACTTGTGCTCGGCGTCGGCGGCTACGCTTCAGGTCCCGTACTGGTGGCGGCGGAACTTGTCGGTTTGCCCACCGCGATATTGGAACAGAACTCGATCCCAGGCATCACCAATCGCACGCTTGGAAAAATTGTCGACTTGGTGTTCGGCACTTTTGCCGCCGCAGTCCGCTATTTTCCCGAGCAGAAATATCGACTGATGGGAAATCCGGTCCGTCAACAGATTCGCGATCTCTATTCCGCTCGGCCTGAGCTCGTCGAAGGTGCTTCGACTTCGCTGCGCGCCGCTCAGGGTGAACGGTTTTTGTTGGTGATGGGCGGATCGCAGGGGGCGCAGGCGGTCAATGACCTGGTGTGCGGGGCAATGGCGATCTTGGCAGCGAAAAAAAAAGCCCCGACACTTTTGCACCAAACCGGTGCCAACGATCTGGCCCGTGTGCAAGCGCTGTATCAAACGAGTCAGGTTGCAGTCACAGTGACTGCATTTATTGACGATGTCGCTTCCGCGCTTGCCCAAAGTGAATTGGTGGTGTCGCGCGCCGGCGCGACGACGCTGAGTGAACTTCATCTCGCCGGCGTACCCGCGATCCTGATTCCCTATCCACATGCTGCCGATGATCACCAAACCAGTAATGCGCGTGCGTGCGAAGAAAAAGGTGCCGCGATCGTCTGCGTGCAAGAGGCGACCACCGCTGAGAGTTTGGCAAAAACCATCGACGATTTGCTATCAAACAAAGCGTTGCTTGCCG
>JAHFDU010000334.1 GCA_023248835.1 Myxococcales bacterium
CACTCGCCTTGATTTGTAATCAATCGGGCTAAATCTCGCCGTGCTGCCTCCGATATCTCCTATGTAGAGAGATTAGTTAGGTTTGGAGGCAATGGAATGAGCGCCGCACCCTATCCACACAGTTTGTCCGACATCGCTGAAGAATTTCGCTTACTCGACATCAAGCGGCGCAAAGCGGCGTTGAGCGATGGAGAGCGCGAGCAGTACCATTCGCTGTTTGAGCGCTTGTCGGACGCGCTCGCCGGCGGCGTGCGCTACCGCCGCATGAACGAGCGAAAGTTTTTGCGCGTGCCGTTTCCGATGACCGTGCAGATCCGGCGCGGCTCGACCACGTTGTCGGCGCCCTGCCTCAATTTCGGCGGCGGCGGCTGCGCCATCTTGGCCGAGCAGTTTCTGCTCGAAGAGGAAGCTTTTATCGACAGTATTGAGATGGCGGGCGAGACCTATCGCATCGACAGCCAGTCACAAATTTGCTGGTCGCGCCACACCGAATCGGGCGGCCGCGAATACGGCCTGCGCTTCTTGCTCGAATCCCCCGAAGTGCGCGACACCGTCGACCGCATCTTCTACCAAGCCCTCGGCCATTTCATCAACGGCCAACCCAATGCAGCCGTGGCGCCTACGTCCAAGAGCGCCGCCAGTTCGCAGAGCTGAGCCGGCACCTACGGGTCCGTCCAAGCGCCGTGATTGGTTTCGCAGTTCTTTTCCAGAACGGTTACGTCGTTCAAATTTTCGGAACCGCCACTGTAGAACTTCACGAGGAGGTCCATTGTCGCACATGCCCCGAGCGATCCGGAGATCGGGCAGGTTCCTGCGGTGAAGGCGTAGCTTTTGCTGGCGCAGAGGGCAGGTGCGAAAAGACCGCTGTAGCAATAGTTTGGTTTCGAGACGCTATCCTGACAGGTCCACCCGGTCACATCAACCCGCGTTGCACATGTTCGGCCTACGCAAGCGGCGCCCTGAACGCAGACCGAATCTTCACTACAGGCGGTGCCGGTGGCGCCGCAATAGAGCCTTTGGCAGTGCGGCGTCGGCAGCGCAGGGTTGCAGCGCTCAGACATTTTGCAATCTCGGGCGTCGGCGCAAATATCGCCGAGGCAGCCGTCTGCCGTCACCGGCGGCGTGTTGGTTGAGCCATCACCGCCCTGGCCACCTAGAGGAGATTGATTCGACGGAACACCACAAGCAAATAGACAAAAAACCAGACTGAAAATTGAATCCTTCATTGAGTTCTCCCAGTTATTCTCGAATCAATCGCGCACCCTAATCGCGCTAGCGCCACGCGGTCAAGCGAAAAGCAGGGAGGATGGCGGCGAGTCGGTAGACCTTCGGCCTAGCTTTTCGGTTGACAGTTCAAGTGCCAAGATATAGCTTTAAGCTATGAAGGGGCCACCCACCACCTCGGCGGCAGCGCTGGCGTGGGTGAAAGTCGCGGCCAAAGCGAATCGGTTTGTGCCAACGGTTCATTTTAACCAGCAGGCGCGTGCGAGAAAAGTCGAATTCGACAGCGCCAAAGCCGCGTTGTTGCGGGCGAGGAGAGTCGAGCCCTATCCGGCGATGCCGGAAAATGGCGGTACCTGTTGGCGCGTATTTGGACGTGGACTTGAGGGTGAGCAACTTGCGATTGGGGTGGAGCTGTTTTTGGATGCGAACGAGGAGTGGGCGATCCTTTGCACCGTCATTGATGTATCGAATCGGAGGAGATGACGCATGAAGATCAAATGTGAGTGTGGTGGCGCCATGAAAGAGGCCACGCTAAAGCAGTTCGATTTCACCGCCATGGCCGGTTTGCCGGTGGTGCTTCGCAACGTCCGTGGCTTGCGTTGTGCTAAGTGCAAAGGCCAGACGCTCACGGGATCGACGATTGAGCGGGCCCTGAGCGCGGTGGCGTTTGAACTGCTCAAACTCGAAGGGCGCCTGGTCGCCGAAGAGGCCCGCTTTCTCCGCCACCGGCTTCAGCTCACCCAAAAGGAGCTGGCAGCACGAATGGGAATCCATCCAGTGACTGTAGGGAGCTGGGAGTCGAAAATAGAGCCGATTTCGCCACAGCACGACCACATTCTCCGTGGCATGGTGCTGGCTGAGTTAATCGAGCCTGCCGGATCGGAGCCGCGCGCCGGCCGAATGCGCTCGGTGCTTGCGCAAGTTCGCAAGCATGCGCCGGCAAAGACACCGCGTCGATTGGTGGTGGCCGGGGTGGCCAAGGATCGGATGCGCGGTAGCGCAGAGCGATTTGTTGCTGCCGCAGCCAGTCGTCTTCTCGAGCGGATGGAATGGTGATTGCTTAACCCCAATGCGGTTCGCTTAGGACCCCAATCCGTGCGTCCTGAGCTTGTCGAAGGACGAAGGGCAGACGTCGATTGTTTCGCCCTTCGACTCCGCTGCGCTCAGGGTGCACGGACTGGGGGCGTGAACGCGTGATCGCTTAGCCCGATCGTCGGCCGTCGTCTTCTGGCGATAAATTTTTGCGCGGGTCGTTCCAGATCGATTTGACGAGATATAGAGGACGTAGTTTTACCTCTTCGAAGACGCGGCCGAGATAGTCACCGATGATGCCGAGCGACAACAATTGCAATCCGCCCAAAAAAAGCACCGCCATCAAGAGCGTGGTGAAGCCGCTCGGCGCGCGTTCCGGGTGGAGAAAGTAACTGATCAAATAGTAGACAATCGCTAGTGCGGACAGGCCGGTGACCGCCATCGCAGCATAAGAAATCAGCTCGAGCGGCAAATACGAAAACGAAAAAATCCCTTTGCGGGCCCAGGCCAGGTTTTTTAGAAAATTGTTGGTGGTGCGGCCGAACATGCGCTCGGGTCGCATGTAGGGCACGCCGACCTGGCGAAAACCCACCCAGGCGCGCAAGCCGCGCAAGAAACGATCGCGCTCGGGTAGCCGATTGAGGGCGTCGACGACTTTTCGGTCCATCAAGGAAAAGTCGCCAGCGTCGGTTGGGATATTGACGTAACTGGTGGCGCGAAACAGACGATAGAAAAGTTTGTAAGCGATTTGCAAAAACAGCGGCGCTTCGCGTTTGGTGCGCACGCCGTAGACCACTTCATTGCCGTCGCGCCACTTTTTGAAAAACTCGGGAATGAGCTCGGGCGGATCTTGTAAGTCTCCGTCGAGCAGCACCACCGCGTCGCCAGTGCAAATTTGCATCCCACTTGAAAAAGCCGCTTGCGATCCAAAATTGCGGGTGTGGTTTATCACCACCACGATCGGATCGCGCGCAGCCAACTCGCGCAACACCTCCTCGGCGTTGTCGGGGCTGGCGTCATTGACGAAAACGATCTCCGGCACCACGTCGGCAAGTGATCCGATCGCCTGCTTGAGACGCTGGTGCATGATCGGCACCGCTTGCGCGTCGCGGTAACAGGCAACGATCGCTGAAAGTTTGAGCGGCATGTCTACAGCATCGCTCCAATGCTGGCGGCCAATTGATCAGGAGTGAGGCCGAGCGCGGCACGATGATAGGCCTGATCGCCGCAGATGTGCGAAAACGCATCTTTGGCGCCAAAGCGTTTGAATTTGGTTTTGATCCCGGTTTCCAAGAGGTGCTCTGCCACCGCGCTGCCGAGTCCTCCGATGATGCTGTGCTCTTCGAGCGTCACCACGCAGCCGGTGTCGCGCGCGGCCGATTCGATCGCAGCGAAATCGAGCGGCTTAATCGAAGGCATCGAGAGGACGCGACAGTTTTTTCCCTGCGCGGCCAGTAGCTCACCGACTTGGGCTGCGGTCGCGACCAGGCTGCCGCTGGCGAGGAGGGCGGCGTCTCCGCCGTCGCGCAGCAGCAGGCTTTTGCCAATTTCGAATTTCACCGGCCCGGAATGCACTACCGGCTCGCCGGCGCGCCCGAGTCGCAAGTAGGCCGGCCCGCGATATTTTCCGAGCGCGTGCACGCAGGCTTCGGTTTCGCGCGGGTCGCCAGGGGAGAGCACCACCAGATTCGGCAGCGCGCGCAACACCGCTACATCTTCGATGGCGTGATGGGTGGGGCCGTTGTGCCCGTAGCTGTAGCCGCCACCGACGCCGACCACTTTGACGTCGGCATGGTGATAGGCCAAATCGTTTCGGATCTGTTCAAAGCAGCGCATGGTGGCAAACGGCACGATCGAATAGACGAACGGCCGCAAGCCCTCGAGCGCCAAACCGCTCGAGACGCCGACCATGTTGGCTTCAGCGACTCCGACGTTCATGAAGCGGCCGGGATAGCGCCGCGCAAAATCGTCGAACAATTTGTAGCCGAGATCAGCAGTCAGAAAAACGATCTTGTCGTCTTGCGCCGCGATCTCCGTCAGCGCATTGATAAATGCATTACGCAAGCGGCGTCTCCAGCTGCTTGAGTGCGCGTGCAAGGTCGTCGTCATTCGGCGGCCGGTAGTGCCACTCCAGATCGTCCTGCATGAAATCGACGCCGCGCCCTTTGATGGTGTGAGCGACAATGGCGCTCGGGCAATTTTTCGCAAATGGCGTTTTGTCCAAAGCGTCGACAACTTGGCTCATATCGTGGCCGTCGATCTCAACC
>JAHFDU010000335.1 GCA_023248835.1 Myxococcales bacterium
GCCTTCGCGTTCGTGCCGCGACCCCACCGAGAACCAGGTTTGATAAGCAAACAGCGGCGCCGACGGATCGCGCAAGAAAATCAGCTGCAGGCCGTTCGAGAATTCGAAATGCCGAATCTGCTGATTGCCAAGCGTCGCTTCCGAACGGAGTCGCATCGGCGCATCCTACCAAAAATCGGCGGCGATTGAGGCACCAAAGTGAAGCATCCAGATCGAATAATTGCCGTCGGCTGAGGGAAGCGCGTCGCCGGCGACGACTTGCTGGCAGTAGGGATTTTGCAGATCGTAGAAAGCTTTGTAGCACTCTGCTTGAGCGCCGGGTTTGTAAGCCGAATTGACCCGACCGAGGGTGGTTGCGACGGCACCGACATGGGCGCCGAGTCGCAGATGCGTGACCGGTGTCCACTCGGCGGTCAGGGTCACATCAAACTTGTCGGCACCGAGCGCGGCTGCGCTGACGTGGTCGGCTTGCACTGCCGAGCTCTCGTACACAAACGAGGGCGACAGTCGCAGCGATTTGGCGATGCGAAAGCGCCCGCTGGCTTCGACTGCAAACGTGTCCTGCAGGCCGAGGTCGATGGCAAATTGAGTAGGCGGCGGGATTCCGTTGCCGGTGAGGGTGACGTCGAGCGCGTGGGGCCGCGCGCGGTAATGGACGTAGCGCATGGCGGCTTCGAGCTCGACGCGCGGATGGATTTCTCCACGCGCGGCTGCTTGGAAGAGTTCGGGCGTGGCGAGCACCACCACGTCGTTGATCGCGATTGGATCGTTGCCGGCTACTTGCACCGAGGCATGGCCGACATCGTTCAGCCAAATGTCATTGCCCGACTGTGAAAAAATGTGACTCGAGAACGAAGCACCGATCCACAGTTTGGGAATCGGCGCTGCGAGAATGCCGAGAGAGAAGCCCGGCCCCTTGTTAAATCCGCGCAAACGGATTGTGTCCTCGCCTTTCGCAGGCTCCATCGCGCGGGCGAACGAGCTGTCGAGCCAAACTTCGGCGATGTTGACGCCGACGCCGACGTAGAGGCGCTGCGAAATCAAGCGTACTGCAACTGCGAGCGTTTCTTCTAACATGGCGAAGCGAGAAAAAATTTGGTGGTATCGCGTCGGCCCGACGCCAAAGTTGGGAAATTCGTTGAGCGGCGAGTAGATGGCAACCGCAGCGGTGACATAGTCGTTGGCGAGATCCCACGACGCCCCGAAAAAACCGTCGAAACTGGGCGCAAACGCCGACACGCTTTCGCTGCTGCCCTCGAGCCTGATGCTGCCGAATTGCAGTCGAGCGCCGCCGTCGAGATAGAAATGGTAGCCGCGCAGCGGACCGAGCGCGGCCGGATTGTAAAACACGGCAGCGACATGTGGATCGGTAGGGCCAGCGATCGCACTCGGAACCGGTCGCGGCGAGTAGAGCGGGTAGGCGAGGGCAGAGGATGTTATACCCAGAAACAGCGTCAGAAAGAACGGTCGCACCGCCCCCACACTACACAAACCTTTTGACCGCCGCCAGCTTGCTCGATAAAGTAGAGGCTCTCGAAACTCTTGCGCCGGTAAGGAGCCTTCCGATGATGGAACAAGGGGCTGCTAGTCTTCGAGGAGCGATGGACTCAAGCAAGAAAACGATGCGCCATTTTTACTGCCGCGACGCACTATGGGAGTGCTTCGAGCAGATGGCGAACGACTTTGATTGCTCCATAGACTATTTGATCAACGAGTCGATGAAGACCTACGCCCGCTCGAAAAACTATGAGGTAGCCGGCGCCTCGTCGCCGTCGGTGCCTCAGCTCCCGCCACCGCCACCGCCACCGGCGCCGCGCATGCGAGCGCTGACGCCTCCGCCTGCGCCGCTTACGCCGGCAGCGTCTACCAAACGGCCGAGCCTCCAGTCAGACTTCAAGTTGGAGTTGACACCGCCGCCAGCCGACGAGGCTGCGCCGCCGCTCCCGCCGCTGGCGCGGCAGATGGCGCCGCGGGTGATGGATGCGCCTGCGCCGGTATTCAACAGCGCACCGCTCTATGTCATGTTCAATGGCGAGAAGCTGGTCGTCGACAAAGATCAATTCATTATCGGGCGCGGTTCGAAGTCGTGCGACCTCACCATCAAAGATGGCAACATTTCTCGCAAACACGCGGCGGTGATTCGGCGAAATGGTGTTTTTTACATCAAAGATTTGGGATCGACCAACGGCATCGACTACAAGGGAATGCGCATCGATAACAAACGCATCGACGAGGGCGACGTGTTTCTGATTTGCGACTATGAGTTGAAATTCACTTACATCAAGTAGGGGCGGCGATCTACGATTCGGAGTAGGTGCGAATCTGCTCCTTGACGAGTTCTTCGTTGATCCCGGTGCGAATGTACTCTTGCAGACAATCGGCCAGTGCAATCATCATGTCGTCGGTGCCGCGATCTTCCACCAACTTCGCGATGAGGGCGCGTGCTTCACGGCTGTCGTCTTCACGCAAAAAATCCCGCACCGCATCAAGACTCAAGTCACCTTGAAAGTCTAGAATGATATTGTCGAGTAGATAAGCAATCAGCCGCTTCACCGGTGGCCTCCGATCGGGTTGGTCGTTCGTGAGCGCTTCGCGCGTTTCATGCATAGACACACCTGCCCGCAGGTTTCATATCTCACCGGCTGCAAACTAGCAAGTATTTCTGATGCACGGTAGGCTGGCTTCCAGCGAGTGAATATGGCAGGTGCACATGCGGCCGAGGTCTGCGGGCAATCCGAAACCCGCGCGGTTAGCGCGCGGCGAAGGGGAAGGCTCACGCAGCTGCAACCGTTCAAGGGGTATGCATAGAATGTTGACTGGTCAAGTTTTTCAGTTCTCGACGAGAAATGCGCTAAGCGTTGTTGATCGCCATCCGAAACCCGCGCGGTTAGCGCGCGGCGAAGGGGAAGGCTCACGCAGCTTTGCTGCGGGAGGGGGGACGGGAATGTCCCCCTGTCAATAGTGGCACCGATTCCATTTTCGCTCCTGGGCCATTTTTTGCTTGGCGTACTTTTGTCGGCGCGCGGAGCGAGCCCACCCGCAGCGTCGGTGCTCGAGAGTCCGCTGGCGCTGGCTCTGGTCTACGACGTTCTTGTGCTATTGCCGCTGAGCGTTTTTGCCCAGCTTGCCTATCCAGAGTGGAGCTGGCTCTATGATGAGGGCGCTCAAGATCGAGCCCTGTATGCGTGCTTGCCGCTGGTGATGTTGCACTTGGCATTGCTGGTTGCTGGCTATGTCGCGGGCTGGACGTTGCGCCGTCGCGCTGTCATCGAGTGGCTGGCGCTGCTCGGTGCCGCAGTCGCGCTGCTGTTGGTGGCGGCGTTTCTGGCAGGGGCGCGGCTGTGGCAGGTCGGGACAGTGGGCGAATTTCAGGCAGGTCGTGCGGCTTGGTTGCTTGACACCAAACTTGGGTGGTCGGCGTTGTTTGGAACGGTCGCCAGCGCGGTGGGTTTGGTTCTCCTGTTGCGCGCGGCGATTCGCCATCCGCGTTCGGTGTGAATCTTGATCGGGCCGGAGCACGATGTTACCGTCGCTTGAATAACAATGATCAGCTTGCGGGTATGGCGTGGATGCGTGGTCGCGGTGGCATTGCTGTTTTGCGGAGCGGCGCTCGCCGAGGACATCGACAAACAGGTGGCGCGTCTGAACCGGCGCGCGATGGAAAACTACGACCATTTCGAATATGAGGTGGCGCGCAAACTGCTCGTCGAGGCTGCGCAGTTGTTGCATGCCAAGCGCTTAGACAATTCGCCGGTGGCGGCGAACACCTTTGCCAATCTCGGCACGGTCTACGTAGTGGGTCTGAAAGATCGCGCTCGCGGTGTTGCGAGCCTACTGGCTGCGCTCAAAGTGGCGCCGAACTTACAACTCGATCCGGCAGTTCTTGGACCCGAACTCGAGGAGGCATTCACGGCAGCGCAAAAGCAATATGAAAAGATCGCGCCCAAGCCGAACGTCTCCGACGCCAAACCAATGATTCACCAGCCAGTGAGCGAGGTGGTAAGCGGTGCTCGCATTGTTTTGCAAGTGACGCCACCGGCGGGCCTGGCGGTGCGTAAAGTGCTGGCGCGGTCGCGCCTCACGGGCAGTGCACGGTTTGAAAGTGATGAATTCGCTCCGGCGGCGAAGCATGGTGAATGGACCATTTCGCTGCCGCCGCCGGCTGGTGAAACGGTGCAGTACTACATCGAAGCGCTCGACGAAGACGGCAGAGTCATTGCACACGCGGGTTCGTCGGAAGAATCGTTCGTGATCGTGGTTCGCCCGAAACCGGCAGCGCCCGCCAAACGCGAGTACGTCTTTCTGTTTGCCATGCCGGGGTTTGGATTCGGCTACGAGCCGGGGGGCAACCACAGTGAAGTAGCCTGGAATTTTCAAGGAGCGGGTGACCACAACGCCTACGGACTGCAGCAGATCGATGCTCCAGGCGGGTTCCTTATCGCGCCGTTCCATCTGGCGATCGAAGTGGGCGCCTTTGTTAATTCGCATTGGACGATTTCTCT
>JAHFDU010000030.1:0-8827 GCA_023248835.1 Myxococcales bacterium
GCAGTCGTGTCCGCAGCTGCCGCAGTTGAGCAAATCGGTGTCGACGTTGGTCTTGCCACCATCACAAACGCGAACCGGACTGAGGGGCGCAGCTTGCGTCGCCAGCGAACTCGAACTTGGCACGCAGCAACCGGTCGCCTCGATGTCCGGACTGTGACCACCCTCGGGACAGGCGGCACAAACATAGCCGTCGGGACAGCCGAGCGGATCTTCGGTCTTACAGGCGTAGCCGCCTTCGACGATGGCAGGTTTGTAGCAGCCAGCGACACCGGCGACGAGGGAACAAAACAGGGCTTGGTAAACAGAACGCATGGAATCCTCTAAAAGCTGGTGCCGGCAGAAACCGCCAAAGTCTGCGGCGCCACCATCGGCAGTAGGTACCAGTTGTGGGCGGTCGCCCGAGTCTCGCGCGGTTTGCGTATCGCATCGACAATCATCAGTGTGGCGCCGGTAGCCGCCAAAGCACCACCCGCAACGGTGAGCCCAATGCCGACACCATTCCAGGTCTTGCCACGCGCCGCTGTGTCGCGATCGCTCGCCACCGGATCGTTAAACAGAGTGCGCGTGCCATCGTCGGCGGGCTGGCTGTCGCGAGCCACGATGTCAGCGTTTTTTTTCGCCAGAACATCGCCGGTCATCCCAACCGCCAACGCCACGGTACCGGTTGCGAGCAGCGCGACCCCGGTCCATGTCAACGCCCGAGAGTCGCCGACCTTTTTCCTGCTCAGGCGCCCAGGTTCGACGAACACCGATTCCTCGTCGAGGCGGCGCACACACGGAGGGAGCGATCCGTCGGCGCACGATTCAGCGAACATCGACGTCAAGCCAGTATCGAAATGCGCAGCCGCTTCGCTCGAGATCACCACCACGTTGGGGGTTTCCCTCGAACCAATGCTACGAACCAGGTTTTTCCGCTTGCGGGCTTCGATGTAGTACTGCAGCGACGTGCTCGTCACCGCTTTTTCGGGAATCCGCGCCACCAGGTCGCCTTCACGAAGCCGCATCGGCAACCCGGAAAATTCTCGCGCGCCAGCGCCGCGATAAAAAACCACGGCGCTCACGCTCAGATCCGCTGGCGCGACCATCTTGACGTCGATCGCCACTCCGGGAGGCGCCGAATCGATCGCGGTGTGCTCAAAAGCAACGCGCTGTTTGGCTTCAAACGCCTCGTCGACGGCGCTCGGATCAAGTTCCGCCATCGCAGTCCGACCTTTTTTCAGTTCCGCCAGCGCCTCTTCAACCTGGCCGCGATTAGACGCTTGCGGCGCCTCGCGCAAGTACTGCTCGTAGTAGGAGACCGCTTCAGTATTGTTATTTAATTTTCGGTAGGTAGCTGCAATGTCAATCAGCAGCGGTGGTATTTTTTTCAAATCATAAGCAGCTTTAAGCTCCAAAACAGCGGTTTCGTAGTCCTGCGCATTGTAAGCCGCCAATCCAGCGCGATAATGCAATTTCGCGGTCTTGGTTGCGATGTCGCCATCGGCCCGCGCATCACCGACGAAACCTCCACCAACAAGAACACAAACACAGAAGATGATCCATTTCAGTGCGCGCAATGTTCGCTCCGATGGTTTTTCCAAAAAGCCGAGCGGACCTAAACATACCCAACCGCCGCATGTCAATGAAAAGGTTATGTGTCTGATCAGCAACGATCCGAGCTGGACAAACGAACGGCCGTAGCAGAAGTTGCTGGCGGCACCGGTCCAGATTAGGCTGACATTGATGGAAAAGTTGTCTGTTTTATTCGGATTGCTGTTATCCCACGCTTCATTTGCCGCGCCCGGAGATCGGGCCCTGGTATTACCGACAGCAGTGAGCGGCAACATCCCTTCAATCGCCGACTGGAAAAAAGAGTACGTTCGGCGCGTCACTGTGGCGGTGCGCAAATGGCAACTGGTGACCTTGCCGGCGACGCTGTCGAGTGAAGACGCGAATTGCAAGGAGCCCAGTTGTCTCGAGCGGCTCGCCAATCGTTTTGGCGTTGACGTGATCATTGGTTCTAAAGTGGAGCTCGATGCCGCGCACCCGCCGGCGTATCACATCAGCGTCTGGAACTACCCGCGCGATCGCGGCGTGATCGTGCGCCGAGTGGAGCGCGACTGTTCCGGCTGCAGTGACTTTCGCGCCGCCGAATTGCTCGAGGAATTGACGCTCGAAATGTGCGGTCCGGAAAAACCTCCTGCGCCACCGACGCTGACTCCCGTCTCGCCGTCGCCCTCGCCCACTTCGAACTCGGTGTTGCCGCCAGCGCCGACGCTACCAGAACCAATGCGTCTGCAAGTCACACGCAACCAGCGCATTTTTCGCGGGCTGGCGATTTCGTCTGCGGTGCTCGGCGCCGCCGGTTTGATCCTCGGCTTTGTCGAGTGGTCGCGATACGGCGCCTACGCTTGCACGCCCGCAAAGGGCGGCAACTGCCCACAACGTCTCGACACCACTGCCGGACAGGCGCTCGGTTTCGTCGGCGGCGTCAGTTTCCTTGCCGGAGCGTCAGTGTTCACCTACCTCGGTTGGCACTCGAAGATCATCGTCGCGCCGCAAAGCCACGGCGAATCACACGCGCTTTTCCAATTAAGTCGAGACTTTTAGATGTTCAAGTTCAGACGGTCAAGTCTTCGACTTCATCGAGCACTTCACTGCTGATTGCACCCACCCGAGACGCGCTCAGCAATTCCGACGCCTGCGAATCGAAACTGGCCGAGCGCTGCAGCCACTCCTCGCGCGAACGCCAGCGCGACACCGCAACAAATTCGTGCGGGTCTTGCAAACTTCGCAAGAGCAGCGCGCCAAACGAGCCTTCGACATTTTGCCGAACTTCGCGCACCAGCTGACTCCACGCCGGCTCGACCAATTTTTCGGTGCCGGGTTTGACTCGCCAGCGATAGAGCACGCGGGTCATGTGATCGGCGCCAGTGGTCAGATCGGCGCGCTCGTCGAAAGTTTCTTTCACTGTCAGGTTCGGGTGAATCTCGTGCAAGGCGGCCACCGCTTCTGGTTCGACCGCCTGTTCGAGACGTTTGGTCCAGAGATCGAGCGAAGTCCAGCGCGCCAGCGCGACAAAACGCACCGGATCGGAGGTGGTTTTGAGAAGTAGCGAACCGAGCGCGCCGGGTGTTTGCGCGCGGATCGCCCGCGTGAGCTTCGACCATAACTCGACGAACGTTGTCTCACTGCCCGGCTGCACCGCGTCCCATCGATAGAGCACTCGTATCACGTCTCACCTCACCACAAAGTTAATCAGTCGACCCGCTACGAATACTACCTTGACCAGCTGTTTTCCGTCGAGAAATTGCTGCACCGTGGCAAGCTCGCGCGCCGCCGCTTCGATCTGCGCTTGCGCCGCTTCTGGTTCGGCTTCGACCTGCCCGCGCAATTTGCCGTTGACCTGGACGGGAAAGGGAACCCGCTTTTTCTGCGCCACCTGCGCGTCATACTGTGGCCACGACTGTGTCGCGAGCAGATCTTGATGACCGAGCATGCGCCACATCTCTTCTGACAGATGCGGCGCCATCGGTGCGAGTAGCCGCACCACCGCTTCGATGGCCTCGCGCTGTGCGGTCGTCGGCTTCAGTTCTGCCTGTGCGTAAATGGCATTGGTCAATTCCATGATGGCTGCAATCGCAGTGTTAAAATGAAAGCGTTCGCCGCCGAGGTCGTCGGTCACCTTTTTGATCGTCTGATGCGTGCGCTGCCCCAACTCACCATCGTCGTTCACTTGGACGATCGATTTCCCAGCGACTTGTGAGACCAAGCGATAGACGCGATTCAAAAAGCGCCAGGCCCCGTCGACGCCCGCCTCCGACCACTCAAGCATCGAATCCGGCGGCGCAGCAAACAACGAAAATAGTCGCACCGTGTCGGCGCCATATTTTTCGATCAGCGGCAACGGCTCGACGACGTTTTTCATCGACTTGGACATTTTCTCTATGCGCCCAACCGCGACCGGGCGACCACACTGACGGCAAGTTTTCTCCGCCGTCACCTCTTCCGGATACAGATAGTCGTGTTCGGGACAGCGCATCGTCTCTTTGCACACCATCCCTTGGTTGAGCAGGCGCGCAAACGGCTCGTCGAGATCGGATTTCAGCCAACCCCAGTCGCGCAGCATCTTGGTAAAGAAGCGCGCGTAAATAAGATGCTTGGTGGCATGCTCCGCGCCGCCGATGTACTGGTCGACCGGCATGAAATAATCGACTTCTTCGCGATCGAGCCAGCTGGTGCTTCTTGGCGAGCAGTAGCGCAGCGGGTACCAGGAGGACTCAACAAAGCCATCCATGGTGTCGGTTTCGCGCTCTGCGGTACCGCCACACAACGGGCACTTGGTCTGCTTCCAGGTCGGGTGGCTGGCAAGCGGTGACTTTCCGCCTTCGGACAAGGTGACATCACTCGGCAACTTTAGCGGCAGCTCGTTTTCGGGCACTGGTTGATAGCCGTGCGTCTCGCATTTCACCATCGGAATCGGACAGCCCCAAAAACGCTGACGCGACACCAGCCAGTCGCGAATCCGGAACGAGATCGTCGCACTTCCGGCCTGCTTGCCCTCGAGCAGCGCAATCACCTTCTGCTTGCCCGCTTCGTTCGGCGTGCCGTCGAGCGGGCCAGAATTGGTCATCGTGCCGGCTTCGCTGTACGCAGCGGTGAGGGTTTTCTCGTCGAGCTTTTCGCCCGGCGGCTCGATCACTACCTTGATTGGCAGCGAGTATTTCTTGGCAAATTCAAAGTCGCGCTGATCATGCGCCGGCACCGCCATTACCGCGCCGGTGCCGTACTCCATCAAGACAAAATTGGCGACGAAGATCGGCACCCGCTCCTGCGTCAGCGGATGAATACAAAAACTGCCGGTCGGAACACCCGCCTTTTCATAGTCAGCGGCGCCGCGTTTGATCTTGTCCTCGCTGCGCACGCTTTCGACAAACTTTTTTACCTCTGCCAGACGATCGGGCGTCGTCAATTTGAGCGCCAGCGGATGCTCTGGCGCGATCGACAAGAACGTCACCCCGAAAAGGGTGTCAGGTCGGGTGGTAAAAACCTCGATCGCATCCACTTTGTCAGCGGACTGCTCGAGGGCGAAGCGCACGCGCGCGCCTTCTGAGCGGCCGATCCAATTTTCCTGCATGCGCAAGACTTTGTCAGGCCACTTGCCCTCGAGTTTTTTTGCATCGCGCAAGAGCTCGTCAGCGTACTGCGTGACCTTGAAAAACCACTGCTCGAGCTCGCGCTCGACCACCACCGATCGACAGCGCCAACACAGGCCGTCCTCCACCTGCTCATTGGCCAGCACGGTGGCGCAGCTCGGACACCAATTGACCACTGCGCCTTTGCGATAGGCAAGCCCGCGTTTGAACATCTCGATAAAGATGCGCTGCTCGTGGACGAAGTAATCGGGCTCGCAAGTGGTCAGTTCACGTGACCAATCATAAGAGAGGCCGAGACGAACAAACTGCTCGCGCGTGTGTTTGATATTTTGTAGCGTCCAGTCGCGGGGATGAACCTTGGCTTTGATGGCGGCGTTTTCCGCCGGCAGACCAAACGCGTCCCATCCCATCGGGTAAAGCACCGAGTATCCCTGCATGCGACGGGTACGCGCGATGACATCGCCGATGGTGTAGTTGCGCACATGCCCCATGTGCAGCCGGCCCGATGGATAGGGAAACATTTCCATCACAAAATATTTCGGCTTTTTCGGGTCGCGCCGAGCCAGAAACACGCCCGCCTCTTGCCACGCCTGCTGCCACTCGGGCTCAATCTTGCCCGGATCGTATTTCACTGGCTCGCTCTGCTGCACCGGCTCCATGCGGCGCATCGTACATGTCCGGTCACTCGGTCGCAAACGTCAACTACGCACCCAGTTTTCGATCGTAAGTCCAGCGATCGAGGTAAAATGGCGAGTATTGTTCGTAAATATGTTAGCACCACCAGCAGCGATCTGATACATGTGCGCGGTGACTGACCCCACAACCATTGAGCATTCGTTCATCGTCGAAAACGAGTGTCACGGTTGGCGCCTCGATCGATTTTTGAAAAAGCGCATTCCTCGTATGTCACGGGTACGGCTGCAGCGGGTGATTCGCGGCGACTGCGAAGTCGATGGCCGCGCCGGCAAACCGAGCCTGCTGGTGGCGCCGGGGCAGCGGGTTACTTTTCGGCGTCCGGCGCCGGTAGAGCCGGAATTTCCCCGCGCGCTGCCGCTGGTCTACGAAGACGCGGCCTTCTATGTGTTCGACAAGCCGGCAGGACTCACCATGCATCCGACGGCGAAGTACTACCACGGCACCGTCACCTCGGTGCTGCGCGAGCATTTTCCCTCCGAGGCGCTGCAGATCACGCACCGCCTCGATCGCGAGACCTCCGGCCTCATCTTGGTCGCGCGCAACTATGACGCCGCGGTAAACCTCAAGCGTGCGTTTGCTCGTCGCCTGGTGAAAAAGCGATATCTCGCCATCGTGCACGGCAAACTCGAAGGCGAAGGTGTCATCGACGCTCCAATTGACCTTGAACCGGCGGGTCGGGTTCGCGTCCGCATGGCGGTGTCGCCCTCCGGCCAGCCGTCGCGTACTCGTTACCGTGCACTTGAATATTCAGATGAGCACAGTCTGGTCGAGTGCTTTCCCGAGACCGGTAGGCAGCACCAAATTCGCGTCCACCTCAGCCACATCGGCCATGCCATCGTCGGTGACAAGCTCTATCCCGACGAGAATATTTTTGCCGACTATCAGGAGCAGGGCTGGAGTTCCGTCGCCGATCGAGTTCCGCTGCCCCGTCACGCGCTGCACGCCGCGCAGATTGAGTTTCCGCATCCGCTAAGCGGCGTGCCGGTGATGGTAAAAACCGACTTAGCGACCGACCTCGCGCGGTTTTTCTATCAATTAAATAATAAATAAAACTCTAGTGTTGGCACTCAATCGTGCTATACGGGCGCCGTGACCGCACCCCCAGAGCTAGATTTTGCTTCACTCGGCGCCCATCCGTCGCTGCAGCGTGCGCTGACGCAGCGCGGTTATCTCGCGCCAACCCCAGTCCAAGCGGCGGTACTGGGCGCGCCCGATTGCGATCTACTGGTCTCGTCGCAAACCGGTTCGGGAAAAACGGTCGCGTTTGGGCTGTTGATGGGGCGCGCGCTTTTGCAAGATGCGGAAACCTTCGTCCAGGGTACACATCCGCGTGCGCTGATCATTTTGCCGACGCGCGAATTGGCAGCGCAAGTGCAACGCGAACTCGGCTGGCTGTTCGCCACCACTCGAGCCCGCCTGGTCTCCTGTACCGGCGGCACCGATCTGCGGCTCGACGCCCGCGCGCTCAAACGTGGCGCCGAGATCGTGGTCGGGACCCCCGGTCGTCTGGTCGACCTGATCGAGCGCAAATGTTTGCAACTCTCCTCGCTCGAAATGGTGGTGCTCGACGAGGCAGATGAAATGCTCGACATGGGATTTCGCGAAGCGCTCGAGATTTTGCTCGAAGCCTCGCCGAAGGCGCGACGGACACTACTGTTTTCTGCGACGCTGCCGAAAACCATCCAGGCGATGGCGCGGCGCTATCAGAAAGACGCACTGTCGATCGACCCGCGTTCCGGCGCGCCCACCGCCCACGCCGACATTCAGCACACCGCTCATCTGTACGCCCGCGGCGATCGCCTGGCGACACTGGTCAACATTCTGCGCCTGGCTGACGAAGAGCGAACTTTGATTTTTTGTCGCACGCGCGAAGCGGTGGCCGAACTGCACCAGCAACTATTGCAGCGAGGATTTTTGGTTACCGCCATTTCCGGTGATCGCGCTCAACACGAGCGCAACCATGCTCTCGAAGCGCTGCGCTCTGGACGAGTTCGCCTGCTGGTGGCGACCAATGTGGCAGCGCGCGGCATCGACCTTCCCGATCTTGGCGTGGTCTTGCACGCCGATCTGCCTGAGAACGGCGAATCGCTCACCCATCGCTCTGGCCGCACCGGCCGTGCTGGAAAAAAAGGCCAAAGTATTTTCATCGTCGAAGAGGGCGCGCAGCGCAAGGCAGAACGCTTGTTTGCTTCGGCCCATCTGCGACTGCACTGGACTGCAGCACCCAACGCCGAGAGTGTCGCCGCGCACCATCGCAAGCGTCTCGAAGCTGAGCTATCCGCGACGCCAATGCTCCATCAAGAGGTCAGCGCGTTTGCCGCCGAGTTGCTGTTGCGACAGGATGCCACGACTCTGCTGACGGCTCTGCTCGCGCGCGCTCTGCAAGCGCAGCCCAAAGGCGAAGTACTCAAGCCGATCTCGCCGCCGGCGATCAAGCGCGCCAAGTCGCCGCTACCAGTGGGCGGCGCTATGCGCGCTTTCGAAGTCAATCTCGGTCTCAAAGATCAGGCGGTCGCAAATTGGATTCTGCCGCTGATTTGCCGCCGCGGCGGCATCACTCGGCGCGAGGTTGGAGCGATTCGAGTGGCGCGCGATCGTACCTATTTTGAAGTCGCTGCAGAAGTCGCGGCAAGGTTCGCGGAGACTGCGCACGCGCGCGACCCACGCGCTCCGCACGTGCGGATTGGGCCGGCAACCGCGCCGATGCCGACGCGCTCATTTGCCCACACAAAGTTGCCACGGTCGGCTCCTCCGCATAGAGCAAGTCGAGCTGCGATTTCCTGATTTCCTTGATTTCCTAAGTTGACATCCACCCGGTCGCCTGCTTCGATGTCGCATGGAGACCGTGGAACGCCCACCCACTGCCGGTCCCAATCTAGTGGCGTGGATGGCGCTGCTTCTGATCGTCACCGCCTGTACAGGACGAATCTCGCCAGCGCCGACGTCGACAAACGCCGCAGCCGATGCGCTGCCGCTGAATCATGCTCAGTTCATCG
>JAHFDU010000030.1:8837-18995 GCA_023248835.1 Myxococcales bacterium
CAACAGCTATCGCATCCGAACCTACAAACCGATTTTTGATCTGCTGCAAAATATCAAAGGTCTTTTGCCCAAGCAATACGACCCGAATGAGCTCGACTACACTCACGTTCCGCTAGAGGAACAGCTGATCGACTACCGCATGCGCAGCATCGAACTCGACGTCTATTACGACCCCCAAGGCGGCCGCTTTTACAACCGACAAGGCAACTCCTATGTCGGCGAACCAACCGCTTCAGGCGTGGCCGAGCTTCAACAACCCGGCGCCAAAATACTCCACATCACCGATGTCGATTACCTCACCCATTTTTTCACCTTTGTCCAAGGCCTCCATGCGATTCGCTCGTGGTCGAACGATCACCCTGAGCACTTTCCGCTGGTGGTGTTGGTCGAACTTAAGACCGACACCGTCGCGACCTGGCTGCCTGGGTCGGGTTTCGCCGACGTGCTTCCCTGGGACACAGTTGCGCTCGACTCACTCGAGCACGAAGTCGCCGACGTCTTCGCCTCCGCCCCAACCATGATCTTTACTCCCGATGATCTGCGCGGCGACGCAAGTGGGCTGCCGGAAGCGCTGGCGAAAACCGGCTGGCCTTCACTTGGAAGACTTCGCGGCAAAGTTCTGTTCGTGTTGATGGCTTCCGACAGCGAACGCAGCGCCTATGTAGCCGACCACGCCGCCTTGCGCGGGCGCCAGATGTTTCTTTTTTCTGGCGCAGCGCAGGCCGAAACCGCGTTTCTGCAGGTCGACGATCCGGTGGCCGGCTTCGACGACATCACCAGCCTGGTTCGCTCTGGATACATGGTTAGAAGCCGCGCTGATGACAGCACGCACGAAGCGCGCAGCGGCGATACGCATCGTCGTGAGCAGGCCTTTGCAAGTGGTGCGCAAATGGTTTCCACCGATTACTATCGCCCCGACGAACGCGCCGGCACCCCGGGGTGGACCGACTATGTGGTCACGCTCGGCGCCCAGGCCGCCGGCAGAATCAATCCGACGCTCGATTCAACCGCGAAGGCAGCAACAGAATTTAGCGAATAGCCAAGCTCCTCCGTCTAGGGCTCGATCTGCTGCACCCGCCACGTCGCGATGAGCAGCGCCAGCGACGACAAGCACGCGATCACCAACAGCGATCCGACAGGAGAGATCGGCCCTTCACCGAGACCCGCCGCAACCAGACCACCGAGGTTACCGACGTGCCAACTCAATGAACCATAGCGCAAAGACAGCGGCACCAGGCCGATGCCAGCGTCAAAAAGAAGATAGACAGTAATGATGAGAAAAGCATGCGTCCGCAGCAGGACGGAAAGACCGAGCCCCAGAGCGGCGAATGCGAAGGTGCCGACCAGTACCCCGCACTCGAGGCGGAGCAGGTGGCCGAGGTCCGAAATCATGTCACCGGGCGAACGCAGCCAACAAAGAATCCAAGTAACCGCCACCGACAGCAGCATAAGACCGCCAACAGCGATAGCGATGACAAGAAACTGCCCAGCCACAAAGGCTGCGCGGGGATTTGGGCGAGTAAAAAGATAGGTGAAGGTGCGTCGATCGCTCTCGTCAGCAACCACCGCGGCAGCCAGGAACGCGGGC
The DNA here is from genome assembly GCA_023248835.1 of Myxococcales bacterium. Classification (GTDB taxonomy): domain Bacteria; phylum Myxococcota_A; class Polyangia; order Palsa-1104; family Palsa-1104; genus JAHFDU01. The sequence continues at coordinate 10,426 of JAHFDU010000030.1, forward strand.
AGGCCCGGAATCAGCAGTCGAAAAAAAACAGCGGCCAGCTCATCGACCAGGCCGCCACCAAATTTGCCACCCACAGCGAAGGCCAACGCCAAGACCACGGGCAGCACTGCCGCCCCCAGACAGAACCAAAGTGCTTTGCCGCGCGCAAAACGCAAGCGCGCAAGTTTGGCCAGCTGCAGCGCAGCAACCTGCCCACTCATGAGCTCGCTCCGCTGGTCAAATAACGAAACACCGCCGCCAGATCATCGTCAGCCGAAGTGAGTGAAACGATCGAAGTCTTGCAGTGTCTCGCTGCTTCTGCAATCGCGGTGTAGAGATCGTCGGGTGCCCGGCTGCGAACCCGCAGAAGATCGTCGCTGATATCGACGGAAACCACGCAGGGCTGTCCGCACAGCTGCATCGCCAACGCGCGCGGATCGCTGCACTCAATGCACACCTCGAGCGGGTGTTGATCAATAAGTGCGCGAATTTTTGTGATGTCGCCCTCTGCCACCACTCGACCGCGATCGATCAGTACCACCCGCGACGTCAGGTGCTCAATTTCATGCAGAACGTGCGAAGACAAGATAAGCGTGCGACCAGCACGCCCAAGTTCAACAAACAATTCTTGCAAGCGCTGTCGATTGATCGGGTCACAGCCAGTCAGCGGCTCGTCGAGAACAATGACTTCAGGATCGTGCGCCAACGCCTGCGCCAATTTGCAACGCTGGCGCATGCCTTTGGAATATTCGCCAAGCTTGCGATGCATTGCCGCCTTCAGATCCACTCGGTCGAGCAGCGACTCGGCGCGACTGCGGGCCTCGCTCCCGGAAAAGCCATGGAGCTCGGTCATCGCCGAAACAAATTCTACCGCGGTGAGCTCCTCGTAAAGTCCGTCGTGCTCCGGGCAGTAGCCGATGCGGCGCATTGCTTCGGAATTGTTCCACAGTGGCTTGCCATCGATGGTTACCTTGCCGCGCGACGGTGCGAGCAAGCCGGTCATCAACTTGAGCAGCGTCGACTTCCCAGCACCGTTCGGACCGACCAGTCCGGTAATGCCTGGCGCGAGGCGAAAATCGGCGTCGACCAGCGCCACTGTCTGCCCGTACCAGCGCGCAACTTTTTCAAAGACGATCATCCTCGTCCCACCTTGCCGATGCGCGACACCGCGAGCAAGCCGCTACCGACGACGATCGCGAGCAAAACCGGCGCTGCAATCCATGGCGGCACTGCGGTGGGAGCGTCGTCGACGGCGAGACCTAGCACCGACCTTCCGACACTTTCAAACAGCGTCGGCAGTGACAGCAACCCCGGCCAAAACGAGTGGACAAAGTGAGCGACAATCGAGCCGCATAGCCAAGGAAAAAAGAACAGAGCGGCCAAGCCTGCCTGCGCCAGACTGCGGCGCGCTGTCACCGCCGACAGCGCCACTGCTACAGTGGTTAGCGTTCCGGTTTGAATCAAACAGAGCGCAATCGTGCGCGGAATCAGCAGCATCGCGCTCACCAACTCATGTCCGCCAGTGCTGGCGCCCGCAAGCGACAAGTTGAACAGCGAAAACAGCAGCGCTCCGGCGGTGCACAGCAGCGTGGCCGCCCATGCACCGATCCATTTTCCGCCGAGATACTCCGATCGCGACAGCGGCCGGGTCAAATAAAACGGCAACGCACCCGATTGCAGATCGTCGGCAATCGCTGGACTTGCCGCCGACAGCGCGATGGTAAACGCGGCGAACAGTGCGCCGTACCAACTGACCAGGAGGTGCAACACATAGAAGGCCGGCGTGGCTTGGGCGAGCTCGTCGAGCGCGCCTGGCGCTTGCCGAACCAGCGCGTGCTGAACATAGAACATCACGCCCACCACCACTGGCGGGAAGAGCGCCAGCAGCAGTGAGATCTTCACCCAAATCTGCGCCAGCGCGCGACGAAAAGTCGCCAACGCGACCACTGGAAGCCGTGAGGAGGTTTCACGCCCACCCCGATACGATTCATAGCCGCGATCGTGAATCACGGTTTTCGGCGACTCCGGCTCAGCGATCACGCGGTCACACTCCCGCGACTTGCACGCGAGGCCAGTGCGCGACGAAACGCATGCTCGAGCGTCAATCGACGCGGCTGAAGATGACGAATCTGCAGCGTCAGTTTTTGCGCGGTGGCAAAGATCAGATCGGTGCTGGCGTCCGTCACTCGCACCAGCGCAAGCTCGCCCTCACGCTCCACCGACAAACCCGCCTTTTTTAGCTCCGCCACCAGCGTGTCTATGCGATCTTTGGTGCGCACCTCATAGACATCGCGCCCACTCTCTTCTCGCAACCTGCCGAGCGAGCCCTGGTAGATCACTTCACCGTCGCCGAGCAGCAGCACCTGATCGCTGGTCTGTTCGATGTCCGGCAAAAGATGCGACGACAAAATCACCGATGCACCGGTGCGATGGTGCAGCGAACCGATCAGCGCCAGCATCTCCTCGCGGCCCTTGGGATCGAGGCCGCTGGTCGGTTCATCGAGCAACAAGAGCTCGGGATCGTGCACCAGGGCCATCGCCAATTTTGCGCGCTGCTTCTGCCCAGTCGAGTAGTTGGCCACCAGTTGGTAGCGTTTGTCGCCGAGCCCGACGAAATCGAGCACCGAATGCGCGCGCGCAATCGCGTCGGCACCCGGCAAACCCGACAAACGCGCCGCCAGTACGCAAGTTTCAAGGGCGTTGAACCCAGTGAGGTAGCAGTCGCTCTCGGGCATGAACCCGACTTTCTGCCGCAAGACACGGGCATCTCGACGCGCGTCGCAACCGAGCACTCGCGCCTCTCCTGAAAACTCTTCAAGCCCGAGCAGGACTCGCAGCAGCGTCGTCTTGCCGGCGCCGTTGGGACCCAGCAGGCCAATCGTTCCAGGTTGCAAACGGAACGACACACCACGCAGGGCGTGGTAAGCGCCATACCATTTGTCCACCGAGGCGAAATCGAGCATCGCTACACTCCTCGCACATTTTTGACGCGACGAAAAGGTTTCGCAGCAGAAGTCGGCGTCGATTCGCGCTTCGCGATCTTACCACCGCCGACAGCCGACAGCTGACAGTGGAGAAAAATCGCAAAATCGCGTTGACCCTCCCGTAAATTCGCTCTTGAAAGGAGGACTAGAGCAGGTGATTTCAGGAATGAATCCGAAACTGTCGGCTGTCGGCTGTGAGCTGTCGGCGGCGCTCGGACTTCCGGGCGCCCCTGCTTTGTCAAGTTGGCCGATTTGCGACGATTGGTTTATGCTTTTGCCTGACCGTCTATGCCCGCCAAGTTTCAAGCCATAGTAGAAGCCACAGCAACGCTCACCTGCTTGCGTTTGTCCGGCGTCATCGACGAGGACAACGAACTTGGAACACTGTCAGAGAAAATCGGCAACGGAACCGTCGTGATCAACGCCTCCGAAGTCGAGCGCATCAATTCCTGTGGCGTGCGCGACTGGGTCAATTGGCTCGGGCGCGCTGAGAAGAGCGGCGCCCGCGTCGTGCTAACAGAATGCTCACCCCCGATCGTCGCGCAGATCAACTTGGTCAACAACTTCACCGGCCAGGGCGTAGTGAAAAGTTTCTACGCGCCCTACTTCTGCCCCAAATGCGAAATCGAAAAAGCGTTCTTGATCGAAACACGTGACATGCCAATGGCACCGCCGTTTCGTGCGCCTTCGTGTCGCTGCGACGAATGCGACGGGCCAATGGATTTTGACGACATGGAAGCCTCTTATTTCGCCTTCCTTGCCAATCCGAAGCAACGCTCTGATTCGCAAACCGACAAACTACTCGGAGAGCTGACGCCGACCGGGACTGGAGAATATCCCCGTGTGCCAACTGGCCTTGGCGCCTCTGCCAAAACCAGCGGGGCGCTCGGTTCCTTGCCAGCCATTCCGTCGCTGCCGAGCATCCGCCTGGCACCACCGATTGAGGACGGTACCAGAGTCGAACACCCGCTCGGCAAACGAGCGGCGGTGCCAGCCGTCTGGTGGCAATCCCGCTGGGTGTGGTTGGCGCTGGCTGGAGCGGTGGCGCTGGTGATCGGCGTTCTGACTACAGTCGCAGCGCTGTGGTGAACTTCTGCGGGTCACCCGCAGCGGCAACGAAAGTCTCGCGAATCACATCGGCTTGGGTGCGGCCCTCGCGGACAATGTTCTCGAGCGGCGCCAGCAGCGCGACGTCGCCACCGAGTCGGCCAAACCCGGCTTTACAGATCTGCACCAACTCCGAACACAAGGGACCGATCGATCGCCGGCCGAGCAGCGCCTTCAGACCGCGCACCGGCACGGACTGACTGAGTGCCAAGCGCTCGTCGAACGTCGCTTTTTGTACCAACGACCAAGCCGCCCGACGCGCATCGGCGTCGTACAGCACTCCGGCCCAAAGCGCGGGCAGCGCGCGTACCATCGCACGCGAACCGGCATCGGCCTGCCGCAATTCTACAACTTTTTTGAGCCGTGCCTCCGGAAACAGCGTAGTCAGGTGCAATTCCCAGTCGGCTCTGGTCGCGCGCTCGTCGCCGAGGCCATTGTGCAAGAATTGACGAAACGTCACCTGATCGAGCGATCGGTACTCACCTGAGCGATAAATAAAAAACATCGGCACATCAAGCGCCCACTCGACGTAGTCGCGAAAACTCGCCTGTTTGGCAAAGGCAAAGGGCAAAAGACCGCAGCGATCGGGATCGGTGTTGAGCCAAGCGCGAGCCCGGTAACTTTGAAAATCGGTGATTTTTCCGTCGACGATCGGCGAGGCTGCAAACAGCGCCGTCACCAGCGATGACAGGCTGAGCGAGACGCGCAGCTTGTCCATCGCGTCGGCTTCGTCGGTGAAATCAAGATTGGCCTGCACCGTCGCCGTGCGCTTCATCATTTCGTGCCCGTGTGTGTCGCGCGCACCGAGATAAGCCCGCATGACACGGTAGCGACCCTTTGGCATCCATGGCACGTCGTCGAGCGTACCGAACGGGCGAAAACCAATCGCCAAGAAGGTGATGCCGGCCTTTTCCGCCAGCGGGTTCAACTGATCGAGGTGTTTGTCGTTGTCGGCGATCGCTTCGCCCGCGGTCGGCCACGGCGCGCCCGAATGTTCGATCTGTCCGCCGGGTTCGAGCGTCATCGTGCCGCACTTTTTTGAGCCGAGCGCGATCAGACGACCCGCCTCACGCACGTCGCTCCATCCACCTTTGGCCATTTCTAAAAGCAGCGCTTCGATGCGATCAAAGTCAGGCACGCAGCCGTCTGCGAGCACACCGATTTTTTCGTGCTCAACTCCAACCCGCAATGAGCTCTTGGGTTTGGCGGCGCGCCGGAAATGGTCGACGAGCTCGTCGATGTTGGCGATCGGTCGCGTCTCTTCTGTCGCTGTCATGCAAACGCGATCGTATCATAACTATTCACAGGGGGACGTTCCCGTTCGCCCTCGCTCTCGGCGCATTCGCGCCGGCTCGGGCCGAACCCCCTCGTCGAGCAAAGCCCGACGGTTCGGCTTCGCACTCGGACCATTAAGGTCCGGCTCAGCCTCCCCACCCGCCGCGCGAGAACCGCGCGAGTTTCGGATTGCTGTCAACAACACCAGTCGGCATTCTATGCATACTCCGTGAACGTTCATACCGGATCATTCCAGCAGTGTGATCGCGAACCAGGTTTTGCGCACTTCGCGCGAACCGATGTGGGCAAGGTCGGGACGATTGAGCGAATTGGGCCGCCCGACCCAAGGCTCGACGCAAACAAAATCCTTACCACGCAGCGTCCATACCACCAGATGGCAAAACGCCGCCTCCCAGCTCAAGCGAATCTTGCGCCTGCCCGGTCGCTCGAGAATCGTCTCCGGAACCAAGTGGTTGAGCAGATGCAGATCGACCTCAGGCTGCGTCAGGTCGAGACCGGAAAAAGTAACTTCTCGGTGCGCGACGTTGTCCCACGCGTGCGTCGCGTCGGTGGAGATCTTGAGGGTGCTTTTTTCGCCCTCGGCGATCGCAAAATAGGGGTGAAATCCCGGTGCAAAAGGCATCGGGCGATTCGATAAGTTGGCGTAGGTCTGCTCGATGGTCAGCGTATTTCCTGACGCGCGGTAGCGCATGCGCACATCGAAATCAAAAGGAAACACGGCGCGTGTCTCGGCGCTTGCCGCCAGCCGCAGCTCCAGCGAACGAGCGTCCTCTGGGGCGGCCGAAACTTGCCACGGCATGGCGCGGGCGAATCCATGCTGGCCGAGCGCATAGGTTTTTCCATCGAGGATGTAGCGATCTTCGTCGAGCTTGCCGGCAATCGGAAACAGCACCGGAATGCCGCCCCGCACCTTGCCGCGCGGATCATCGAGCGTCGCCGCATCGAGATAAAGTAGCTCCTCGCCGCTGACGCAGAGCCGGGTCATCATGCCACCGCGCTCGGGCGCGATTTCCGCCTGCACATTGTCCGACTCAATGCGAACCAGTTTGGCCATGGCCATTAACCTTAGCAGATAACTAAACGGCGAATAGGTTGCTTCTGCCAAGAGGCGCTGATATTTCTCATCACATGTCCAAGTCGGCCGCGACCCTGATTGCAGCGCAGACGCGAATTGGCGGCGCGCTGTTTTCCCAAGATGATGTCGTCATCGAGGGCACCATCGACGGCGCAGTGCTAGGCGAAGCCAGCGTGACCATTGGGGCGAACGCGCAGATTGCTGGTGAAGTGCGCGGCCGTGACGTTGTCGTGGCGGGCAAACTCGACCATCCGATTTTCGCCAGTGGCACCGTGCGACTACTCGCCACCGCTGAGGTGCGCGGCAACATCGAGGCAGTGCGGGTAGCGATGGACGAAGGGGCGTTGTTCGAAGGACAGATGAAAATGGTGCGATCGGGGCAAACGACGCCCGTGCTGCGTGGGCCATCGGCCACGGCCACGCCTACGCCTACAATCACCGAATTGCCGAGAGAGATTCCGTCGCTGCCGGAAATCGGCCGCAGCAGACTGATTCGCAAGGCGACATGAGTCAGCGAGATCGATTGCTCGAACTTTTGCGCACGCTGTCCTATGAGAAAAAAGAGGTCACGCTCGCCTCGGGACGAAAATCCAATTTTTACATCGACTGCAAACAGACCATTCTCAGCGCCGAGGGCCATTTTCTCGTCGGCAACTTGGTCTTTGATCTTTTGCAAGAGAAGGCGCCGCAAGTCAAAGCCGTCGGTGGACTCACCATGGGAGCCGATCCAATCGCCAGCGCGGTAGCGACTATCTCCTGGCAGCGCCAGCGGCCGCTCAATGCGTTCTATGTGCGCAAAGAGCCAAAAGGCCACGGCACGCAAAAATGGATCGAGGGTGACAAACAGGTCGTCGCCGGCACTGAGGTGGCGATTGTCGAGGATGTCTGCACCACCGGCGGCTCAGCGTTCAAAGCGATCGAGCGCGCCCGTCTGCACGGCTTGGTGGTACGCCACGCGATCACGCTGGTTGATCGCGAAGAGGGCGGCCGTGAACTCATCGAACGCGAAGTGCCGATGACCGCTCTTTTTCGTAAGCGAGACTTCCTATGAGAAGACTCTTTTTTGCTCTGTCGTTGGTCGCCGCCTGTGGCCACAATCGGGTCTCGCTTGAGCCACCGGGTCAGCCGATTTCGCACAAAGAGTATGTCGACGAGCTCAAGCGCTGGTCGCGCCATGGCCAGATCTTTTTTGATTTCGATGCGGCGTTGCAAGTCGACGCAACTTTCAAGTCGGTCGAGTTTCGCCAAGCCTACGCTTCGCAGTGGATCGAGCTTTATCACGTCAGTCCTACCAGAGCCGGCGAGGCGCGTCAGCAAATCCTCGACGACGGGGGCCAGAGCTACGAGTTTTTTCTCTCCACCGCCGCGCACTATCAAGAGCTCAATGATTTTTCACGCCGCTCAGTCTGGCGGGTCGCCTTGGTCAATGACGATGGCAACGAAGTGCTGCCTGTCACCGTCGACGCTCTGCGCGACAAGCGCGACATGTATGCGGCTTTTTTCCCCTACATCTCGGTCTTCGCTCGCACCTGGCGGGTGCGTTTTCCACGCGCTCTTCCCGACGGCAAGCCGCTCATTTCTTCAGGGACCAAGGTGGTCACTCTGCGACTCTCGGGTCCGCCGGGTTCGGTCGACCTAGCTTGGAAACTGCGGTGACTTGACGTTTGTTGTAGACCGTGCGAAACGGACGTCATGAACCTTCGCCGCGCTCTGTGGACGGTGGCTTTCGCAGCGTGCTCTCGCGGTGGTCCGATGGCTCCCGAGCCGATGCCAACTGATGCCAGTCCTCCTGCGGTCGAACGCGTGGACGGCGTTGCGAAACCTGCGACAGATGCGATGCCGACCAGCACCGGCTGCATGGATGACTCGCGTCATCTGCCACCGGAAGTGTATGCAACGCCCGAAGCGGGCGAAACGCCCTATCTTGAGGTCCTCCATCGTGCCAGCAAGAGCATTCACGTCGAGATTTATCTTTTGGGCTCTGGTGGCATCCTCGACAGTCTGATCGAAAAAGCAAAAGCTGGCATTGAGGTCAAGTTGATCCTCGACAAGAGTGAGATCCGCACCAACCAAAAATATGCCGACCTGCTCACTGCGGCCGGCGCGCAAGTCGAATGGAGCGATCCTCG